>NZ_JBFBOC010000026.1:0-90123 GCF_040685975.1 Kitasatospora sp. NPDC086791
TGGTCGGGGGCGAGCCCGGACACCGTCAGGGTGAGCACCGTCCGCCCGGGCACCGAGCGGTCGGTGACGCATGGCGACGGCAGGACGGTCTAGCGGTCCACCACGCGGTCGAAGTGCGTGGTGGTGTGGCGGACCTGGAGACCGAGCTCCTCGCCGATCGCCGGGGGCTCGGTCTCGCCGTCCAGGAACAGCAGCGAGACCTGCATGTGCGGCGGCTCGGCGAACCAGAGCTGCTTGCCGGCCCAGTGGAACGGCGACTTGGTCTTGTTGACGGTCGCCAGGCCGGCCCGGGCGATGCCCTTGGCCCGTGAGGCCATGCTCTGCACGTACTTGGGCGCCTCCAGGCCGATGCCGTGCGCGGTGCCGCCGGCGACCACCAGGATGTGGCCGTCGGCCGGCGCCGGGTGCTGGCGGTAGCCGTAGCGGTCGCCCTTCTTCAGCGGGGTGACGTCCAGGACGGTGGCCCGGACCTCCAGCGCGGCGTGGTCGCCCAGCCAGAGCCGGGTGCCGATCCGGGCCCGGAAGACGGTCTCCGGGTAGCGCTGGGCCAGCTGCTCCATGCCCGCCGCGCCGAGGTGGCTGACGAACACGGTGTGCACCGGGATGCCCGCGGCGCGGGCGGTGTCCACCCAGTACGCGACCTCCTCGACCGGGCTGGAGCCGTCCGGCCGGTCCATCGGCAGGTGCAGCGCCAGGCCCTCGAAGCTGACGCCGTCCAGCTCGGCGGCGACGGTGCGCAGGTCGGCGGCGCTCACGCCGTGGCGGCGCATGGTGGTCATGCACTCCAGCACCACCCGGGTGCCGTGCAGCGTGCGCAGCGCGGCCACGCTCGCCACCGTGCGGATCACCCGGGCGTGCGGCAGCGGCAGGACCTCCTCGCCGACCCGGTAGGGGGTGAGCACCAGCAGCTCGCCGCCGTACCACTCGGCGGCGTCGGCGGCCTCGTACGCGGTACCGACGGCGAGCACACCGGTGCCCAGCAGCGTCGCCTCCTCGGCCAGCCGGTGGTTGCCCAGGCCGTAGCCGTTCCCCTTGGCGACGGGCACCAGGCCGGGGAACTCGGCGAGGACGGAGCGCTGGTGGGTGCGCCAGCGTTCGGTGTCGAGGTAGAGCGACAGCGTCATCGGGTCAGCCTCCTCAGCGGCGGGACATGTAGAGGTCGAGGGCCTTGTGCAGCAGCTTGTTGAGCGGGAAGTCCCACTCGCCGAGGTACTCGGCCGCCTGGCCGCCGGTGCCGACCTTGAACTGGATCAGACCGAACAGGTGGTCGTTCTCGTCCAGGGTGTCACTGATGCCGCGCAGGTCGTACACCCCGCCGCCGAGGGCGTAGGAGTCGCGCATCATCCGCCACTGGATGGCGTTGGAGGGCTTGACCTCGCGCTTGTGGTTGGCCGAGGCGCCGTAGGAGTACCAGACGTGCTCGCCGACCACCAGCATCGTGGTCGCGGCCAGCGGCTCGCCCTCGTGGTAGGCGATGTAGAGGCGCATCCGGTTCGGGTCCTCGGCGGTGAGGGCCTTCCACATCCGCTGGAAGTAGGACAGCGGGCGCGGGGTGAAGTGGTCGCGCTCGGCGGTGACCAGGTAGAGCTGGTGGAAGATCGGCAGCTCGTCGTAGCCGCCCTGGTACACCTCGACGCCGCTCTTCTCGGCCTTCTTGATGTTGCGGCGCCACAGCTGGTTGAAGTTCTTGTGGATGTCGTCCAGCGAGCGGTTGGCCAGCGGCACCTGGAAGACGTAGCGGGGCTGGACGTCGCCGAAGCCGGCGCCGCCGTCCTCGCCCTGCAGCCAGCCGGCCTTGCGCAGCCGGTCGGCCACCTCGAAGGCGCGCGGCTCGTACCAGTCGGCCTCGACGTCGCGCAGCCGCTTGGCCTGCTTGGCGGCGATGGCCTCCTTGATGGTGGGGGCGTCCCAGCGGCGGATGACCACCGGCGGGCCCATCTTCACCGAGAACGCGCCCTGCGACTTCAGGTGCGCCAGCATCGGGGAGAGCCAGCGGTCGAGGTCGCGGTCGAACCAGTCGATGACCGGGCCCTCGGGCAGGTAGGCGAGGTAGCGCTTGAGCTTGGGCAGCTGGCGGTACAGGACCAGGCCGGCGCCGACGAGCTGGTTGGTGTCGTCGAACCAGCCGATCGACTCGGACCGCCACTCCGCCTTGACGTCGCCCCACGACGGCACCTGCATGTGGCTGGCCGAGGCGCGGCTCCTGATGAAGGCGAGGTGCTCCTCGCGGGTGATCGTCCTCAGGCGCAGGCTCATTGCTCGGTGCTCCTCGTCGGTCGGGCTGCGGTGGGCCCCGGGTTCTCGGGCTGACCTTATCGTCCGGGGTCCGGGCCCCCGTCGCGGCGGGCGCGGCGGGCGCGACGGCGCCCCCGTCGGGTACCTGTCTCCTTGCAGATACGCGGCGAGGGCGCCGGGGGTTCCGGAGCGGCCGGAGCGGTCCGGCGCCGGAGGGGGTGCGGGCTCAGCCCCAGAGGCCGCCGCGGGCGACGCCGAGGTAGAAGCCGATCGCGGAGGCGCCGAGCGAGACCATCAGGACGAAGCGCTCGGCGGTGGTGACCGAGACGAACACGCCCCAGAGCCCGGTGACGACGCCGGCCAGGCCGGTCCACGAGGTCAGCAGGTGGAGGTTGTAGAAGAACGAGGTCGTGAAGGCGATCACGCCCAGGACGGCGGTGAGCGCCACCAGGGTGTTCTCGCGGGGGTGCGGATGGCCGTCGGTGTTCAGCGTGAGCGCGGGCATGCGGTGGACGGACTGGGCCATGAGTCCCACCTCCAGGCGTGGAGACGAACGGGCAGGAATCCCGTTCCGTCCAGATTGAGGCGGTTGGGCCGCTCTCACAACCCCTATGCGTTTTGTTCGGCCGTACGGGTGCGGGTAGGCTGTGCCGTCTGCACTGGTGTAGTTGTGCCCCCTTGCGCCCTCTTCCGGGCGACGCCCCCTCCGGGGGTGGGCGGGGCCGACTGTCGGACCCGCCCGCTACGGTGGGCCGGAGTCGTCACCGCACCGGTGCCGACGCTACGCACAACCCTCCTGCCACGGAGAGACCGTGGCCGCTGAGTCCAAAGGAGGTGGGTTACCCATGCGTCACTACGAGGTGATGGTCATCCTCGACCCCTCGGTCGAGGAGCGCGCTGTCTCCCCCCTGATCGAGAACTTCCTCACCGTCGTCCGCAACGCGGGCGGCAAGGTGGAGAAGGTCGACACCTGGGGTCGTCGCCGTCTGGCTTACGAGATCAACAAGCAGTCCGAGGGCATCTACTCGGTCATCGACCTGAAGGCCACGCCTGAGGTCGTCAAGGAGCTCGACCGCCAGATGGGCCTGAGCGAGTCGGTTCTGCGGACCAAGGTCCTGCGCCCGGACACCCACTGAGCCACCTCTGAGGCCTTCGGGTCTCGGGTAGCTCGCGTCCGCTGTTTCACGTGAAACAGCGGTGAACGGACATCTTCCCGAGAGGTCATCACCACCATGGCAGGCGAGACCGTCATCACCCTCGTCGGCAATCTCGTCGACGACCCCGAGCTGCGCTTCACCCCGTCGGGTGCGGCGGTCGCGAAGTTCCGCATCGCGTCCACCCCCCGCACCTTCGACCGTCAGACGAACGAGTGGAAGGACGGCGAGAGCCTCTTCCTCACGTGCAACGTCTGGCGGCAGCCGGCGGAGAACGTGGCCGAGTCGCTGCAGCGCGGCATGCGCGTCATCGTGCAGGGCCGACTGCGCCAGCGGTCTTACGAGACCAAGGAAGGCGAGAAGCGGACGGTCTTCGAGGTCGAGGTCGACGAGGTCGGCCCGAGCCTGCGCTCGGCGACCGCCAAGGTCACCCGGGCCAACCGGTCCGGCGGCCCCGGCGGTCCTGGTGGCGGCTTCGGCGGCCAGCAGGGCGGCGGCCAGGGCGGCGGCAACTGGGGCGGCGGTGGCGGCCAGCAGGGCGGCGGCTGGGGTGGAAACTCCGGCGGCCAGTCCGGCCCCTCCGAGGACCCCTGGGCCTCCAGCGCCCCGTCCGGTGGAAACCAGGGCGGCGGCTGGGGAGCCCCGTCCGGTGGCGGTGGCGGCGGCTACTCGGAAGAGCCCCCGTTCTAAGAGCTGACAGATTTCGTGCGGCCCGGCCGTCGGCGTCCCCGGACGCCCGCCGGGCCGTGAACCCCAAATGGAGCACACAATGGCGAAGCCGCCTGCTCGCAAGCCGAAGAAGAAGGTTTGCGTCTTCTGCAAGGACAAGGTCAACTACGTTGACTACAAGGACACGAACCTGCTGCGGAAGTACATCTCCGACCGCGGCAAGATCCGTGCCCGCCGGGTCACCGGCAACTGCACCCAGCACCAGCGTGACGTCGCCACGGCCGTGAAGAACAGCCGTGAGATGGCGCTGCTGCCCTACACCAGCACCGCGCGCTAAGAGAGGGTGACCAAGTAATGAAGATCATCCTCACGCACGAGGTGCCGGGTCTCGGCTCCGCCGGCGAGGTCGTCGAGGTCAAGGACGGCTACGCCCGCAACTACCTGGTCCCGCGTGGCTACGCCATCCGCTGGACCAAGGGTGGTCAGAAGGACGTCGACGCCATCCGTCGCGCCCGCAAGATCCACGCGATCCAGACCCTCGAGGCCGCCAACGAGGTCAAGGGCAAGCTGGAGGGCGTCCAGGTCAAGCTGGCCGTTCGCTCGGGCGAGGCCGGCCGTCTGTTCGGTTCGGTGACCCAGGCCGACGTCGTCGAGGCCATCAAGGCCGCCGGCGGCCCGTCGGTCGACAAGCGCGCCGTCGCGATCGCCTCGCCGATCAAGACCGTGGGCACCCACAAGGTCTCGGTCAAGCTGCACTCCGACGTTCAGGCCAACCTGGACATCGCGGTCGTCGCTGCCTGAGTTCCGTAGCAGTGGCCTGAGGGCCGGGCTCCTCCGGGAGCCCGGCCCTCGGTCGTTCCCGGGGGCGGGCTACCCGCGCACGGCCCCGGTGACCAGCCACGCGCCGCCGCGGGCGCGCCAGGCCAGGAAGCCGGCGCGGACCAGCATGAACAGGTTCATCGCCCACCAGAGCCCTGCCAGCCCGGTGCCGGTGGCCGGGACGGCGAGGGCCGCCGGGGCGAACACCGCCAGGGTCACCAGCGCCGCCCGGGCCAGGTACGGACCGTCCCCGGCCCCCATCAGCACCCCGTCCAGCACGAAGACCAGGCCGGAGACCGGCTGGCTGAGCGCGAGCAGCAGCAGGGCGGTGTCCAGCTGTGCCCGGACGGCCGGATCGGGTGTGAACAGCGGGACGTACAGCGGGCGGGCGGCCACCACCAGCAGGCCGAGCAGCACCCCCGCGCCGACGCCCCACTCGACCATCCGCCGGGTGGCGGCCCTGGCCCCGGGGACGTCCGAGGCGCCCAGGCAGCGGCCGATGATGGCCTGGCCGGCGATCGCGATGGCGTCCAGTGCGAAGGCCAGGAAGCTGAACAGCGTCATGGTGATCTGGTGCGCGGCGACCTGGTCGTCGCCCAGCCGGGCGGCCACCGCGGTGGCGATCATCAGCACCGCGCGCAGGCTGATCGTCCGCACCAGCAGCGGGCCGCCCGCCCTGGCACCGGCCCGGATGCCCGCCGGGTCCGGCCGCAGCGAGGCCCGCTCCCGGCGGGCGCCGCGGACCACCACGACCAGGTAGGTGGCGGCCATCCCGGTCTGCGCGGCCACGGTGCCCCAGGCCGAGCCGGCCACCCCGAGCCCGGCCCCGTACACCAGCCCGGCGTTCAGGCCGAGGTTGGCGGCGAAGCCGGCGACGGCCACCACCAGCGGCGTACGGGTGTCCTGGAGACCGCGCAGCACGCCGGTGGCCGCCAGCACCATCAGCATCGCCGGGATGCCCAGGGAGCTGATCCGCAGGTACGTCACCGTGTGCGGGGCGGCGGTCGGCGAGGCGCCCAGGACGTCGGCCACCCAGGGGGCCGACAGCAGGGTCAGCAGGACCACCGGGACGGCCAGGCCGAGGGCGAGCCAGATGCCGTCGATGCCCTGCTGCACGGCGCCCCGGCGGTCCCCGGCGCCGATCCGGCGGGCGACCGCCGCGGTGGTGGCGTAGGCGAGGAAGACGAACACGCCGGTCGCGGTGGTGAGCGCGGCGGAGGCGACGCCGACCCCGGCCAGCTGGGCGGTGCCGAGGTGGCCGACGATCGCCGAGTCGGCCATCAGGAAGAGCGGTTCGGCGACCAGCGCGCCGAAGGCCGGGACGGCCAGGGCGAGGATCTCCCGGTCGTGCCGGCGCCCGGCGGGGGCGGTGACGGTGGCCGGGGAGGCGTCGTGGGGCGGCGAGGCGGTCATGGGCTCCAGGCTACTCATCCACAGGTAATAGATGTAGAGGATAGGTGACTATTACTCGATATCTTGAGCGACCTCGTTCGCCTGCTCTGTGCCCACAGCCGTTCGGAGGTGTGTGAAGAATTTCTCATGCACAGGCCCTGGAAGAGGTAATTGCAGGTCAGCAGGTTGACAGCGGATCGATCGTCCGGTTATCCACAGGGACGTCCACAGGGGTGTCCACAGCTTTGCGGCAGTTCTCCACAGGCCGGGGCCGTTCATCCACACCCCCTGTGGATAACCGCCTTGGCGCAAGGGCGTCCGGCGCCTTAGCGTGGGCCCCTCCGACCGACACTCCCACCGCCCCGGCGTCCGATTTGTCGGAGCCGTGGCGTACAAAGAGGGGCGGATCCGCTCCACCCAGCCACCGGCAAGGCCCGCTCCAACTCGCACGACTCGCTGATCGGGGAACACGCGTGACCGGCCCCCAGTACGACGACCACGACGCCCCGCCGCCGGAAGAGGACTGGCAGACCGCCGAGGACCCCTTCCCGGCCGGTGCCTTCGACGACGCGCCCTTCCCGGAAGGCCCCGGGGACCGGCTCCCGGTCTCCCGCGGCCAGGGCGGCCAGGGCGGCCAGGGCGGCCAGGGCGGCCAGAGCGGTGGCCGCGACGGCTTCCAGAAGGGCAGCGGCTTCCAGGGCGGCAAGGGCGGCCGGAACGGCTCGGGGCGCGAGGGCGGCCAGCGGGACGGCGGCTGGCAGCGCCGCGGCGAGGGCGACGGCGAGGGCGGCGCGGACGGCTTCGAGCGCGTCCCCCCGCAGGACCTCGCCGCCGAGCAGTCCGTCCTCGGCGGCATGCTGCTCTCCAAGGACGCCATCGCCGACGTGGTCGAGGTGCTCAAGCCCGCCGACTACTACCGGCCCGCGCACGAGATGGTGCACGGCGCGATCCTCGACCTCTACGCCCGCGGCGAGCCGGCCGACCCGATCACCGTGGCCGGCGAGCTGACCAAGCGCGGCGAGCTGCAGCGGGTCGGCGGCGCCTCGTACCTGCACACCCTGGTCAACTCCGTCCCGACCGCGGCCAACGCCGAGTACTACGCCCAGATCGTCCACGAGCGCGCCGTGCTGCGCCGGCTGGTCGAGGCGGGCACCCGGATCGCCGGCATGGGCTACGCGTCCGAGGGCGACGTGGACGAGATCGTCAACGCCGCCCAGGCGGAGATCTACGCCGTCACCGAGCAGCGCACCAACGAGGACTACGCGCCGCTGGCCGACATCATGGAGGGCGCCCTCGACGAGATCGAGGCGATCGGCTCCCGGCAGGGCCAGATGTCCGGCGTGCCGACCGGCTTCGCCGACTTCGACCAGCTGACCAACGGCCTGCACCCCGGCCAGATGATCGTCATCGCGGCCCGCCCCGCGATGGGCAAGTCCACCCTCGCCCTGGACTTCGCCCGGGCCTGCTCGATCCAGCACAAGCTGCCGAGCGTGATCTTCTCGCTCGAAATGGGGCGCAACGAGATCGCCATGCGCCTGCTCTCCGCCGAGGCCCGGGTCGCGCTGCACCACATGCGCTCCGGGAACATGACGGACGACGACTGGACCCGGGTCGCCCGCCGGATGCCGGACGTCAGCGAGGCGCCGCTGTTCATCGACGACTCGCCGAACCTGTCGATGATGGAGATCCGGGCCAAGTGCCGCCGGCTCAAGCAGCGCAACGACATCAAGCTGGTCGTCATCGACTACCTCCAGCTGATGCAGTCCGGCGGCTCCCGCCGGGCCGAGAACCGCCAGCAGGAGGTCTCGGACATGTCCCGGAACCTCAAGCTGCTGGCCAAGGAGCTGGAAGTCCCGGTCATCGCGCTCTCCCAGCTGAACCGTGGCCCCGAGCAGCGCACCGACAAGCGGCCGATGGTCTCCGACCTGCGCGAGTCCGGCTCGATCGAGCAGGACGCCGACATGGTCATCCTGCTGCACCGCGAGGACGCCTACGAGAAGGAGTCCCCGCGCGCGGGCGAGGCCGACCTGATCGTCGCCAAGCACCGCAACGGTCCGACCGCGACCATCACGGTGGCCTTCCAGGGCCACTACTCGCGCTTCGTGGACATGACCAGGGACTGACCGGGGCCCGGCACCGGGACCGACCGCGACCGGCCTGGGGATCAGGCCGGGGAGCGGGTCGGGGATCAGACCGGGGAGCGGGTCGGGAGTGGTTCGGGGACCGACCGAGGCCAGCCCGGGCGGCGGTGGGGCCGCCCGGATGGGCTAGTGTCCGGCGGATGGGTACCAAGGGATCACTGGCTCGGTGGGGAGTGCGGAGGGTGCGGCGGGGCGAGCGCGCCGCCGCGCCGGGGAGCCGACTCGGCTGGCTGGACGCGCTGCGCGGCATCGCCGCGATGGCCGTGGTGGCCCATCACTTCGAAGTCCTGAAGCTGATCCCGGGCGGCGCCGCCATCGCGGACCACTTCGACCTCGGGTTCTACGGGGTGATGGCGTTCTTCATCGTCAGCGGGTACATCATCCCGGCCTCGCTGGAGCGCCGCGGTGACGTCCGGGCCTTCTGGATCGGCCGGATCCTCCGGATCTACCCGGCGCTGATCGTGACCATGCTCTTCGCCGAGCTGGTCCTGCCGCACGACTACCAGGTGCTCACCTTCGACGGCTACGGGCACGACAAGCTCTGGCTGGCCGGCAACGGCCTGATGCTGTCGGACGTGCTGGGCGTGGTGAACGGGCTCAGCATCATGTGGACGCTGACGTACGAGATGCTCTTCTACTTCTTCGTCAGCAGCCTCTTCGCGTTCGCCTGGCACCGGCGCAGCGCACCGATCGCGGTCGGGTCGGCGGCGATCGCGCTCGTGCTGGGGGTGCTGATCCCGTCGTGGAGCCTGCAGAGCAGCCTCGACGCGATCAGAAACCTCGTGCTCGCCTCCGTGGTCGTCGTGGTCATGGGCGTGTTCTGCATGCTCAGCGGCAATGCGGCGCTGGCCCGGACCGGCGGTCTGCTGCTGGGCGGGCTGGGTCTGCTGCTGGTGTTCACCAACGGCCGGACCACCGCGTACGAGACCTTCACCATCTTCGCGACGATGTTCGCGGGCACGGTGGTCTACCGGGCGCAGCACGGGCAGATCGAGCGGATCGAGGCCTGGCTGTCCGTCGGTTTCGTGGTGGTGTCGGGCGCCCTGGTGGGCCCGATGTACAACCGGGGCGCGATGGCGAACGCGACCTCGACCTTCACCTGGTCGGCGTGGACCACCGCCTACCTGGCGGCGTGGGCGTCGTTCGGCGGCTTCTTCCTGCTGCGCAACCGGCGGTGGCCCCGTCCGCTGGTCTGGCTTGGGGCGGTGAGCTACTCGGCCTACCTGCTGCACTGGGCGGTCAAGAAGTTCCTGCTCTGGCGGCTCGGCTGGGACAGCCACCACTACCCGGACAAGCTGGCCGCGATGCCGGTGGTGGAGCGGTGGGCCTGGGTGCTCGGCTATGTCGCGGTGCTGCTGGTGGTCTGCTGGGTGGTGTACCGGCTGGTGGAGCTGCCGTTCCAGAACCTGGGCCGCAGGCTGACCGCGGCGGCGAACCGGCGGTGGCCGCCGCAGTCGCTGCAGGAGCCGGCGCCGGTCCCGGCGCAGTCCTCGGGTACGGGGACGACCGCGGAGCCGGCGCTGGTGGCTGCGGGCGCGAGCACGGGCGGGCAGCAGTAGCGGACCGATCGAACAGGGCCGGGCGGCAGGAGGGTTCCTGCTGCCCGGCCCTGTTCGATCGAGGGCCCGTCAGGGGCTCAGATCGTCACGGTGGCGCGGAAGAGGGTGCCGGTGCCGGACAGCCGGGTCGGGGCGCCGGTGGCGGGCAGGAAGGCGGATCCACCGCGGGCGAGGTCCAGGACGGTGCCGTCGTCGGCGGTCAGGCGGACGCCGCCCCCGGTGCAGAGCAGGATCTGCGGGGTGCGGCCGTCGATCGCGCGCTCGACGCCGGCCAGCGTGAAGCGGGAGAGCCGGAACTCGTCGATCGGGACGGGGTAGAGCTCCTCGCCCGGCGTGCCCTCGACGGGGACGGGGGCCAGCACCCCGGGGGCGCCGGACTCGAAGACCACGACCTTCAGCAGCTCCGGCACGTCGATGTGCTTCGGGGTGAGGCCGGCCCGCAGCACGTTGTCGGAGTTGGCCTGCAGTTCGACGCAGACGCCGGACAGGTAGGCGTGCGGCACCCCGGCGCCCAGGTAGAGCGCCTCGCCGGCCCGCAGCCGGAAGTGGTTGAGCAGCATGCCGGCGATCACGCCGCGGTCGTCCGGGAAGTCCTTGGCGATCCGGGCGTACGGGGCGTACCGGGCGTGCGGTCGGTCCGGATCGCCGGTGCCGAACTCCGCCAGCGCCTCGGCGGTCTCCCGGACGGTCTTCGCGGCCGTCCCGTCGTCCATGGTGAGGATCGCGGCCAGCGTGCCGCGCAGCGCCTCGGCCTCGTCCTCGACGCCCAGCAGCTCGATCAGCGGCTCCAGCCCGGGCACCCCGAGCCCGGCCAGCAGCCCGGCCGCCTCGGCGGGCCGGCGGAAGCCGCACAGGCCCTCGAACTCGCCCAGCGCGCAGACCATTTCGGGCTTGTGGTTGGCGTCGCGGTAGCTGCGCTCGGGGGCGTCCAGCGGGATGCCGAGGGCGTTCTCGGCGGCGAAGCCGGCCCGGGCCTGATCGAGTGTGGGGTGGGCCTGGATCGACAGCGGGGTGCCCGCGGCGAGGACCTTGAAGAGGAACGGCAGGGTCGGACCGAACCTGGCCACGCCGGCGGCGCCCAGCTCGCCCTCCGGGTCGGCCGCGATCAGCTCGTCCAGTCGGCGCGGGCCGGCCCCGCGGTCGGCGCGGGACGGGTCGCCGGGGTGGGCGCCCATCCACAGCTCGGCCTGCGGTTCACCGGTCGGCTGCCGCCCGAGCAGCTCGGGCAGGGCCGTGAGCGACCCCCAGGCGTACGGGCGGACGGTGTTGACGAGCCTGTCCATGCGCGCGGTCCTACTCCTTCGCTGTCTGAGCGGTTGTGCCGGATCGCCGGGGCGGGCCCGGCGGTGCGGGCGGTCCGGGCACGGGCAAGGGCATCGACCCTAGCCGAACGGTGTCACCGAGGGGGAAACGGTGGGCGTCCGGTGGGAGTGCCATGGTCGGACCGGTGGTTCCCGGGCGCGGTAGTAGGATGCCAGCACGCAGTAGTCTCCGCCCTGCGCGCAGTTCTCCACCGTGGTCATCCCGTCGGAGGGACTGCCGGTGGAGCCGCGTTCCAGAGTGCGGGCGACGGTGTTCTGAGCATCCCCGCCATCGGCCGAGAGGTTTGTACGTGACCGTGAACCAGCAGAGTTTTGCTGATCTCGGCAGGGTCCTGGTGATCATCCCGACCTACAACGAGGCGGAGAACGTCGAGCGGATCGTCGGCCGGGTCCGTGCCGCGGTGCCCGAGGCGCACGTCCTGGTCGCCGACGACAACAGCCCCGACGGCACCGGCGAGCTGGCCGACAAGCTGGCCGTCGAGGACCCGTACGTGCACGTCATGCACCGCAAGGGCAAGGAGGGCTTGGGCGCCGCCTACCTCGCGGGCTTCCGCTGGGGCATCGACAACGGCTACGACGTCCTGGTCGAGATGGACGCGGACGGCTCGCACCAGCCCGAGGAGCTGGACCGGCTGCTGGGCGCGCTGCGCGGCGCCGACCTGGTGCTGGGCTCCCGCTGGGTGCCGGGCGGCCGGGTGGTGAACTGGCCGAAGTCGCGGCTGCTCCTCTCGCGCGGCGGCTCGACCTACTCCCGGCTGATGCTGGGCGTGCCGATCAAGGACGTCACCGGTGGCTACCGGGCGTTCCGCAAGGAGACCCTGCTGGGCCTCGGCATGGACGAGGTCGCCTCGGCCGGGTACTGCTTCCAGGTCGACCTGGCCTGGCGCACGGTGAAGGCCGGGTTCAAGGTCGCCGAGGTGCCGATCACCTTCGTCGAGCGGGAGCTGGGCGCCTCCAAGATGAGCCGCTCCATCGTGGTCGAGGCGCTGTGGCGGGTGACCTCCTGGGGTCTCTCCGACCGGCTGGCCCGGCTGCGCGGCGCGAAGAAGCGCTGACGACGACGGATGCACGTGGCTGAGGGGCCCGTCCGCTGGTGACAGCGGACGGGCCCCTCAGCGTGTCCGGGTGCGGACGGCCGCCCCGGTGCGGGGTCAGCAGCCGCCGTTCCTGAGGGCGCTCTCCGGCAGGTAGCGGTCGGCCCAGACGGCCAGTTCGCGGAGCGCGGGCTTGAGCGCGACGCCGCTCTCGGTGAGCCGGTAGCTGACCCGCAGCGGCGGGCCGGCGTCGACCTCGCGGACCACCAGCCCGGCCTCGGCCAGCTCGGTCAGCCGGTCGGAGAGCATCCGTTCGCTGATGCCCGGGACGGCGCGGCGCAGCTCGGAGAAGTAGGCCTGGCCGCCGTTGTTGAGCACGCCCAGCAGCATGCCGGTCCAGCGTTTGCCGAGCAGGGTGAAGACCCGGCCGAGGGCCGGGTCGACGTTCTGGCAGCCGCCGTGGGCGCCGGTGCCGCCCGTGGCGAGGGCGGTCGGGACTCCGTGGGGCACTACCTCGGGCTGGGCCATGGCTCCAGCGTACTCGACGTTCACTAGTGACTGCAGAAAAGTAAGCTGCTACCGTACTTTTAGCTGCAGCGGAAACGGAAGCTACTTATTCTCTGGAGGCCCAGCCATGCCCACGCTCCTGCACATCGACTCCTCCGCGGTCGCCGCCGGCTCCGTCTCCCGCGAGGTCACGGCCGCCTTCCGGGCCGCCTGGCAGGCGGAGCACCCCGAGGGCACGGTGATCTACCGGGACCTCGCCGCCGACCCGGTCCCGCACCTGGACGCGCACGGCATCAGCGCCGGATTCGCCCCGGCCGCGGCGCACAGCACCGAGCAGGCCGCCGCCTTCGCGCTGCGCCACGAGCTGATGTCGGAGCTGGAGCGGGCCGACGCCGTGCTGATCGGCAGCCCGATGTACAACTTCACGATCCCGTCGTCCCTCAAGGCCTGGCTGGACCAGGTGATCCTGGTGGGCCGCACCGCCGGTGAGGCGCCCTCCGCCAAGGGCACCCCGGTCACCGTGGTCGCGGCCCGCGGCGGCTCCTACGCGCCCGGCGCCCCGCGCGAGCCGTTCGAGTTCGTCACCACCTACCTGGAGAAGGTGCTGACCGGGATGCTCGGGCTGGAGGTCGACTTCATCGTCCCGGAGTTCACCCTGGCGTCCGCCGTCCCGGCGATGGCCGAGTTCGTCCCGAACGCCGCCGAGTCCAAGGCCCGGGCCCTGGAGCAGGCCGCCCGCCGGGCCAAGGAGCTCGCCGCCCGGGCCGCGGCGTGACCTGAGTCGGAAGGCGTGCCCCGCCGGGCGCGCCTTCCGGGCAATCGGGCCCCGGTGCTCCCATGCTGTAGGGCGCAGCAGATCCGACCGCCCAGCCGAGGGAGCAGCCCGTGACGTCGTCCCCGTCCGACGAGAGCGCCGGCGCGGAGCGTGCGGACGCCCCGGCCGCGGCGCACCCGGAGGCCCAGCGGCCCGCCGCGCCGCTGGAGGTCGCCGTCTTCACCGGCCCCGAGTCGGCCTTCTTCGCCACCTCCACGCTGATCCTCGGCGAGCGGACCGCGATCCTGGTGGACGCCCAGCTCACCCGCAGCGCCGGGCGCGAACTGGCCGAGTGGGTCGCGGGCAAGGGCCGCCGACTGCTCGCCATCGTGGTCACCCACCAGCACCCGGACCACTACTTCGGCGCCGAGGAGGTGCTGAAGCTCTTCCCCGAGGCGCAGTTGCTGGCCGCGCCGGCGGTGGTCGAGGGCATCCGGCGCACCGCCGCCGCCAAGGTCGCCCAGTGGAAGCCGGTCTACGGCGACGACATCCCGGACCACCCGCTGATCCCCGCCCTGCTGCTGCCGCAGCCGCTCGTGCTGGACCGCCAGGTGATCCCCGTGCTGCTGCTCGGCCAGGCCGACTGCGGGGACTCCACCGTCGTCCACGTGCCGAGCATCCGGACCGTGATCGCCGGGGACTTCGTCTACAACGGCACCCACGTCTGGACCGCCGACACCACCCCGGCCCAGCGCACCACCTGGGGACACAACCTCGGCCGGATCGCCGGCCTCGGCGCGGACCGGGTGATCGCCGGGCACCGGGCCCCCGGCCAGGGCGACGACGCGGCCCGGGTGCTCGCCTTCACCGGCGAGTACCTGCGGGACTTCGACCGGCTGCTGGCCCGGCACCCGGACGACCCCGAAGCGCTGGTCACCGCCGTGAACCAGCGGTACGGGGAGCTGACGCTGCCGGTCATCCTGGACCTGGGCGCGGCGGCGAACACCGCCCGGGCGGCGGAGGACGGGATCATCGACGCGGAGATCGTCGAGGACGACCAGGACTGGTAGGACTGGTAGGACGACCAGGACCGGTGGGGCGGGTGGGTTCCGTCGCGGCCGGACGGATACTGGCCGCATGACGCCGTACGACGTGATCGTTCCGGCGGGCGGGGCCGCCCGGCGCCTCGGCGGGGCCGACAAACCCGGGCTGACGGTCGGCGAGACCACCCTGCTCGACCGGGTGCTCGCCGCCTGCCCGGACGCCCGCACCACCGTGGTGGTCGGCCCGGCCCGGCCGACCGCGCGCGACGGCGTCCGCTGGACGAGGGAACAGCCGCCCGGCGGCGGGCCGGTCGCCGCCGTCGCGGCCGGGCTCGACCTGGTCACCGCGGACACCGTGCTGCTGCTCGCCGCCGACCTGCCGTTCCTGGACCGGCGGACCGTGCACCGGCTCGCCGCCGCCCTGGACGGCGCCGGGCCCGCGGTGGCCGCCGCCGTGCTGGTCGACGCGGGCGGCCGCGACCAGCCGCTCGCCGCCGCCTACCGGACCGCCCCGCTGCGCGCCGCGCTGGCCGGGCTCGGCGATCCGGCGGGGCAGCCGTTGCGCCGCCTGGTCGGCGGGCTGGCGAAGCTGCGGGTCGCCGACACCGACGGCGTCGCCTACGACTGCGACACCTGGGAGGACCTGGAACAGGCCCGGGAACGCGACCGGACCTGAACCTCACGACGCCGGAGACCGGGCTGTGAGGGAAACGACGCGTCCCGCACACGGGGCGAACACCTCGGGGAAACCGCCGATCAGGCAGCATGGGCGCATGGAGCGCACGCTGGATGACTGGATCGCCGAGGTCAAGGCCGACCTGGGCGTCGACCTGGACGTGGACGTCCGAGGTCTGCTCGACCTGGCCCGGGTGGTCGCGCACGGGGTGGCCCGGCCGGCCGCGCCGCTGACCGCCTTCCTGATCGGCTACGCGGCAGCCCAGCGGGGCGGCGGGCCGGAGGCGGTCGCCGAGGCCGCCCGGCGGACCGAGGCGCTCGCCGACGGGTGGAGCGCCGGCGACCGGCCGGGCGAGCAGTGAGCACGGTCGGGCAGACCACCGTGGCCGCACCGTCCGCCGACCCCACGCCGTCCGGGGGCCCGACGCCGTCCGGGGGCCCGACGCCGTCCGTCGGTCTGATGTCCTCCGGCGGTTCCACACCGCCCGCCGGCCCCGCCGAGTCGAGCTGGCCCCGGGCCCGCGAGACCGCGCGCCGGGCCGGACTGCGTCCGCTGCCCGGGGTCGGGCTGCCGCTGGCCGAGGCGCTCGGCCGCACTCTCGCCGAGCCGCTCGCCGCGCTGACCGACCTGCCCGCCTTCGACACCTCCGCGATGGACGGCTGGGCGGTCGCCGGGCCCGGCCCGTGGCGGGTCGCCGGCCGGGTACTGGCCGGATCGGTCGAGTCGGCGCCGCTGGCCGACGGCTCCGCGGTGGAGATCGCCACCGGCGCCCGACTGCCCTCCGGCGCCACCGCCGTGCTGCGCCGTGAGCACGGGTGGACGGACGGCACGCTGCTGCGCGACCGCGGCCCCCGGCAGTTGACCACCGGCCAGGACGTCCGGCCGCGCGGCCAGGAGTGCCGCCGGGGCGAGGAGTTGCTGCCGGCGGGCACCGAGGTCGGGCCCGCCGTGCTCGGCCTGGCCGCCGCCTGCGGCCACGACCGGCTGCTGGTCCGCCGCCGCCCGGTGGTCCAACTGCTCGTCCTCGGGGACGAGTTGCTGGCCGCCGGGATCCCCGGCCCGGGCCTGGTCCGGGACGCGCTCGGACCGCTGCTGCCGCCCTGGCTGCGGGCCGCCGGTGCCGAGGTCGCCGAAGTGCGGTACGTGTGCGACGACTTCGGACTGCTCCGGGACGCGCTGCGGCACTCCACCGCCGACATCGTGGTCACCACCGGTGGGACGGCCGCCGGGCCGGTCGACTTCCTGCACCGGGCGCTCACCGAGGCCGGTGCCCGGCTGCTGGTGGACGGCGTCGCCGTCCGGCCCGGACACCCCATGCTGCTGGCCGAACTCCCCGGCGGGCGCCACCTGGTCGGCCTGCCGGGCAACCCGCTGGCCGCCGTCGCGGGGATGGTCACGCTCGCCCTGCCGCTGCTGCACGCCCGCGCCGGCCGGGCCGTCGGCGTCCCCGCCCTGGCACCCGTCGCGGCCGCGCTCCCCGGCCACCCGGCGGACACCCGGCTGCAGCCCGTCCGGCGCACCGCCGAGGGCGTCGTCCCGCTCGCCTTCGACGGGCCCGCGATGCTGCGCGGACTCGCCCGGGCCGAGGCGCTGGCCGTGGTCCCGCCCGGCGGGGCGGCCGCGGGGGAGACGGTCGAGCTGCTGGAGGTGCCGTGAACGGGCCGAACGAGGCGCCCGCATGAGCCGCTTCGGACGCGACCGGGCGCCGGGGACGGAGCCGTGGGCGGACGCCGGGATCGTGCTGCCCGCCCGCCGGGCCGCACCCGCCGGACGGCAGGTCGGCTCGCGGCTGCTGCTGGCGCTCGCCGTGCTGATCGCCACCACGCTGATCGTCTACGCCGACCGGGCGGGCTACAACGACAACGCCGGAGGCGGGGTCGGCTTCCTCGACGCGGCGTACTACGCCACCGTGACGCTCTCCACCACCGGCTACGGCGACATCACCCCGTACAGCGACAGCGCCCGGCTCACCAACATCCTCGTGGTCACCCCGCTGCGCGTGCTGTTCCTGATCATCCTGGTCGGCACCACGCTGGAGGTGCTGACCGAACGCACCCGCCTGCAATGGCGGTTGAACCGCTGGAGGTCCACGGTGCACGAGCACACCGTCGTCATCGGGTACGGGACGAAGGGCCGCAGCGCCGTCGACACCCTGCTCGGGCAGGGGGTGAGGAAGGAGGAGATCGTCGTCGTCGACCCGCAGCGCAAGGTGATCGACCAGGCCGCGCAGCACGGCCTGGTCGGGGTGGTCGGCGACGCCACCCGCACCGACACGCTGGTGCGGGCCGCCCTGCCCACGGCGGCCCGGGTCGTGGTCGCCCCGGAGCGGGACGACACCGCCGTGCTGGTCACGCTGACGGCGCGCCAGCTGAACAAGCACGCCACGGTGGTCGCCGCCGTGCGGGAGGACGAGAACGCCCCGCTGCTGCGGCAGAGCGGCGCCGACGTCGTGGTCACCAGTTCCAGTTCGGCCGGGCGGCTGCTCGGGCTGTCGATGCTCAGCCCGCACGCCGGGGCGGTGATGGAGGACCTGCTGACGTACGGCACCGGGCTGGACGTGGTGGAGCGCCCGGTCACCCGGGCCGAGGCCGGGCACGGCCCGCGCGAGTGCGAGGACCTGGTGGTCGCGGTGGTCCGCGGGCGACGGGTGCTCAACTACGACGAGCCGGAGGCCGCCGTGCTGCGGCTCACCGACCGGGTGATCGTCATCAGGTCGACCGGCTGACCCGGCGTCGGCCGGCCGGCGCGGGCCCTGCCCCCTGAACCGCCCTGACGCGGAGTAGGTTCGGGGCATGCACGCGATGACGATTCCCGTACCCGGCGGCCCCGAGGCACTGGTGTGGGCCGAGGTGCCCGACCCGGTGCCCGCGGAGGGCGAGGTCCTGGTCGAGGTGACGGCCACCGCCGTCAACCGGGCCGACCTGCTCCAGCGGCAGGGTTTCTACGACCCGCCGCCCGGCGCCTCGCCCTACCCGGGGCTGGAGTGCGCCGGGCGGATCGTCGCGCTCGGGCCCGGGGTGGCCGGCTGGGCGGTCGGCGACGAGGTGTGCGCGCTGCTGACGGGCGGCGGCTACGCGCAGCGGGTCGCGGTGCCGAGCGGGCAGCTGCTGCCGCTGCCGAAGGGGCTCACCCCCGAGCAGGCCGCGGCGCTGCCGGAGGTCGCCTGCACGGTGTGGTCCAACGTCTTCCTCACCGCGCACCTGCGGCCCGGCGAGACCGTGCTGCTGCACGGCGGCGCGAGCGGCATCGGGACCATGGCGATCCAGCTGGCCAAGGCCGTCGGCGCGCGGGTCGCGGTCACCGCGGGCAGCGCCGAGAAGCTGGCCCGGTGCACCGAGCTGGGGGCGGACATCGCGATCGACTACCGGAAGCAGGACTTCGTCGCGGCGCTCCGGGAGGCCACCGGCGGGGCCGGGGCGGACGTGATCCTGGACATCATGGGCGCCAAGTACCTGCAGCGGAACGTGGACGCGCTGGCGGTCAACGGGCGGCTGGTGATCATCGGGCTGCAGGGCGGGGTGAAGGGCGAACTCGACCTCAACGCGCTGCTGCGCAAGCGGGCGGCGGTGATCGCCACCAACCTGCGCGGGCGGCCGCTGGCGGAGAAGGCGGCGATCGTGGCGGCGGTGCGGGAGCACGTGTGGCCGCTGGTCGAGTCCGGGGTGGTGAAGCCGGTGGTGGACCGGGTGCTGCCGCTGACCGACGCGGGCGAGGGGCACCGGGTGCTGGAGGCCGGGGAGCAGGTGGGGAAGGTCGTGCTGCGGGCCTAGGGCCGGCGGGCCCGCTGGTTCGGGGGCGGGGGAGGCCGGGCCGGTGCTGCGGTGCGGGTGTCCGGCCGGCGTCCGAAATGCCTGGAATGCCGGGCCGTGCGACGCTGGTCCGGAGCTGTCCCGCCGCCGACCCCGCCCCCGGGCGCGGCCGGCCGTCGGAAGGACTCCGACCGTGGCCGCATCCCCGCACGCGTTCCTCGGGCCGCTGCCCGTGGCGCCGCACCACCGTCGTACCCGTCGCCGCCCGTACGCGGGCCGCGCCCAGCGGCTGTTCGCGGCGGCCGTCCTGGGGCTCACGCTCCCACTGGCCGCCGCGTCGGCGGCGGTGGCGATGCCGTCGCCCTCGGCCTGGGTGTCACCTTCTCCCGACCCCGATCCCGCGCCCTCTCCGCTTCCTCCTTCCCCTCCTCCCGCTCCGACGCCGGGTGCCGGGTCGAGTGCGGTGGGTGCGGAGGCGGGCTCCGAGACGTCGGCGGCGGTGTCTCCGGCCGGGACCGGGCCGGCGGCCGCGCCGCCGCGGCACCCGGTGCGCCGTCCGCTCCGGCACCGTCCGGCCTCGCTGCCGGAGCGCTTCGACGCCACCGTGGAGCAGGCACCGGACCAGGCGGTCGGCCAGGTGCCCGACCAGGCTCCCGACCAGGCCCCCGACCAGGTTCAGGACCAGGCTCCCGACCAGGCCCCCGACCAGGTTCAGGACCAGGCTCCCGACCAGGCCCCCGGCCAGGTTCAGGACCAGAGCATCGTGGCCGGCCCGTCGGCCGCCGGCCCGGGCACCCCGGACCCGGTGGACCCCGGCGGCCTCGCGGCACCGGAGGCCGTCACGGCCGCCTCCGACCGGCCGGTCGCGGCCGCCGCGATCCCCTCCGTCCTCCCCGCCCGCTGGCAGGACGCCTCCACCACCCAGCTCCCGCTGGGCGTCGGCCTGGGCATGATCGGCTGCGGTCTGGGGCTGATCGGTCTGCGGCTGCGGAAGGGCTGAGCCGCGGGGCCGGCGTCGCGGGGGCGGTTCGCGGCGCGGGCGGGGGTGGAGGTTCGGTGCGGATTCCGTGGGCGGGGGAGCGGGCGTGGACCGGGCGGGCGGCCGGTGCGCGGGCCGCGCGGGCCGAAGGTCGCGGACCCGTACGGATTCCCGTGCGGCGCGCGGGGGCGTACCTTCGTCACGGGTGGCGCAGGCCGGCGGGACGAACGGGGGCTTCCGCCCGACCAACCCCAGTGAGAGAGAATGTTGTTCATGACGAATCCGATGAACGAGCGCTCGTCGCAGGAGCCCTACCGGGCCGCCGGCGGGCAGCCGCAGGACGGCCAGAAGGTGCTGATCGTCGGACCGGACGGAATGCCGGTGGGCCCGGGGTTCACCGGCCCGGTGGGGGACGAGGACGACGGCGACGTGCCGCGCGAGCTCCCGGTGACCGAGATGGTCGAGCAGCCCGCCAAGGTCATGCGCATCGGCAGCATGATCAAGCAGCTGCTGGAGGAGGTCCGGGCGGCACCCCTCGACGAGGCGAGCCGGGCCCGGTTGAAGGACATCCACGCGAGCTCGATCAAGGAGCTCGAACTCGGCCTGGCGCCGGAGCTGGTCGCCGAACTGGAGCGGCTGTCGCTGCCGTTCACCGAGGACAGCATCCCGACCGAGGCCGAGCTGCGGATCGCCCAGGCCCAGCTGGTCGGCTGGCTGGAGGGACTGTTCCACGGCATCCAGACCGCGTTGTTCGCCCAGCAGATGGCGGCGCGGGCCCAGTTGGAGCAGATGCGGCGGGCGCTGCCGCCGGGCCTGCAGGGTGGCGACCACGACGAGGACGAGCCGGGCCACGGCCGCGGCGTCCGCTCCGGTCCGTACCTCTAACGACCTCCGGCGGGCAGCCGCCGGTGCGTCCGGCGGCTGCCCGCCGGACCGGACGTACCACGACGATCCGCCCCCGGGCCGCGCCGTCGGGACCCGGTGCCGACGGCCCGTGCCCCGGACCGGCCCTGGGCCGGTCACCGTCGGCGCGAGCCGATACCCTGGCCCCTGTCGCAGGCCGGTCGAGCCGCCGCGACAGGGGCCCGCCGGGCCAGCGGGCCGGGCCCACCACGCACGGACGAGACCGAACGTCACGGTTGCGGCAGCACGGCCGCGCCGAGGGGGAGCAGAGGACCATGAGCGAGCACGGCAACGCGGTCGAGGGCTTCTCCCTGGGCAACGGCCGCTATGTGCTGCAGCGGCTGCTGGGCGAGGGCGGCATGGCGTCCGTGCACCTCGCCTACGACAGCGTGCTGGACCGGCAGGTCGCGCTGAAGAGCATGCACAGCGAGCTGGGCCGGGACGCCTCGTTCAAGGAGCGGTTCCGCCGCGAGGCCCAGGCGGTGGCCCGGCTGGAGCACCCGAACATCGTCACGGTGTACGACAGCGGTGAGGACGTCGCCCCGGACGGCTCCAGCACCCCGTACATCGTCATGCAGCTGATCGACGGCCAGGGCCTGCGCGAGGCGATCAACGAGGCGGTCGGCCAGTACGGCGCGATGCCGACCGAGGCGGCCCTGCGGGTCACCGTCGGCGTGCTGAACGCGCTGGAGGCCTCGCACGACATGGGCCTGGTGCACCGCGACATCAAGCCCGGCAACGTCATGTTCGACCGCAAGGGCAATGTCAAGGTCATGGACTTCGGCATCGCCCGGGCGCTGGAGTCCGGCGCCACGTCGATGACGCAGACCGGCATGGTGGTCGGCACCCCGCAGTACCTCTCGCCCGAGCAGGCGCTCGGCAAGCCGGTGGACGCCCGCTCCGACCTGTACTCGGTCGGCGTGATGCTCTTCGAGATGCTCACCGGCCAGCTGGTCTTCGACGGCGACTCGGCGTTCTCGATCGCCTACAAGCACGTCCAGGAGGAGCCGCCGGCGCCCTCCACCCTCAACCGCTCGCTCACCCCCGAGGTGGACGCCTTCGTCGCCCAGGCGCTGCGCAAGGACCCGGCGCACCGGTTCCAGAGCGCGGCGGCGATGCGGGACGAGGCGGAGCGGCTGATCGAGGCCGCCAAGGGCGGCGGCAGCGGGCAGAAGCTGCAGGCCAGCACCCCGCTGGTGATCAACGAGGGCCCGCGCTCGGTGCACGCCGCCCCGCAGCCGCCGCACACGCCGCAGCCGCAGTACCTGCAGCAGGGGCAGCAGCCGCCGCAGTACCGGACGCCGCCGCCCGCCTACCAGGCGCCGGGTCCGCAGGCCCCGCACACGCCGCAGCCGCAGTACCTGCAGCAGGGGCAGCAGCCGCCGCAGTACCGGACGCCGCCGCCCGCCTACCAGGCCCCGCGCCCGCAGGCCCCGCACACGCCGCACCCCTTCCCGCAGCAGGCGCACACCCCGCAGCCGCACCGGGTGCCGCCGTACCAGCAGCCGAAGGCGCCCGGGGGCGGCGGCTGTTCGACGGTCCTGGTCGTGGTCGGGATCATCATCGGCGTGCTCGTGCTGGCGGGCATCATCATCGCGATCGTGGTCAACAACGCCGACAAGAAGACCGGCGGCAAGTTCAGCCACGCCGACCGCCCGGCGAACGTGCTGGTGGTCGACCTCCCGGCCGACCGGAATGGTCTGCTCTGACGGTTTCCGACCGGTTGGCGCATGCCACGTACGCTTCCCGGAAGGGGTAGCGTTCGGGGATACGTAAGCGACAGGGCACCGCGATCCGAGCGAACGCCCGGGGCGAGGAGCGATGGCACAGACGCAGCAGCCGGACGACGACGCGGGTGCCCGAGCGGTCGGCCGGACCGGCGGGACGCCGAGGATGCCGGAGCCCGGCAGCGAGCCCGCGCCCTCGGGGCTGCCGCCCGTCTACGGGGCCGGCGGCCCGCACACCCCCGGTCGCGGCACCTCGGCACCGCTGGGCACCGTCGGTGACGGCCGCTACCGGATGACCCACCGGCTGGGCCGCGGTGGCATGGCCGAGGTGTTCGCCGCCGAGGACGTGCGGCTGGGCCGCACCGTCGCCGTCAAGCTGCTGCGCGGTGAGCTGGCCCAGGACGACGTCGCCCGGCTGCGGTTCACCCGCGAGGCACACGCCGTCGCGGCGCTCAACCACCACTCGATCGTCTCGGTCTACGACACCGGCGAGGAGTACGTCGGGGACGAGTCCACGCCGTACATCGTGATGGAGCTGGTCGAGGGCCGGACCGTCCGCGAGCTGCTGGCGGACGAGGACGCACCGCCGGTCGACCAGGCGCTGATCATCATCGCCGGGGTGCTGGAGGCGCTCGCGTACAGCCACCGGCACGGCATCGTCCACCGCGACATCAAGCCCGCCAACGTGATCATCACGACCACCGGCGCGGTCAAGGTGATGGACTTCGGCATCGCCCGGGCGCTGACCGGCGGGGCCACCACGATGACCCAGACCGGCATGGTCATGGGCACCCCGCAGTACCTCTCGCCCGAGCAGGCGCTCGGCAAACCGGTCGACCACCGCTCCGACCTGTACGCGGCCGGCTGCATGCTGTACGAACTGCTCACGCTGCGCCCGCCGTTCACCGGCGACACCCCGCTCTCGGTGGTCTACCAGCACGTCCAGGACCCGCCGGTGCCGCCCTCGCAGGCGAACAGCCGGGTGCCGGTCGGCCTCGACCCGCTGGTGCTGCGCTCGCTCGCCAAGAACCCGGACGACCGCTTCCAGGACGCCGACGAGTTCCGCGCCCACCTGCAGCACGCGCTGCGCGAGATGCACGGCGCCGCCGGGGCCGGCTGGGTCGGCACGGCCGGCGACACCGGCGCGACCCAGGTGCTCCGGCCGGACCAGACGGCGGCCACCGCGGCCTTCGGCGTGGTCGGCCCCGGCGACCAGACCTCCGCGCTGCCCTACCAGGGCGCGAACGGCCCGCACACCCCCGCCACGTCCTACCCGGTGGCCGGCGGCGGGTACGGCGGTGGCGGCGAGGACGACGGCCACGACGGCGGGTACGGCCGGCGGCGCGGGCCGTGGGCCTGGGTGGCCGGCGGCGTCGCGGTACTGGTCGCGGCCGGGGCCGGCATCGCGATCGCGCTCAACGGTGTCGGCAACGGCACCACCAAGGGCCACGACCTGCCCCCGGCGCCCGCGCCGGTGGTCAGCACGACCGAGCCCACCACGCCGGCCCAGAGCGGGCTGCCGACCCCGCCGGCCTCGGTCTCCGGCAGCAAGAAGCCGCAGCCGCCGACCGACCCCGGCAACAACAACAGCGGGAACAACACCGGGAACAACGGCACCAACATGTCGCCGTCGCCGACTTCGGGCAAGCACACGCCGACGCCGACGCCGACGACGAGCGCCAGCCACACCCCGACGGCCCCGGGGACGGCGACGCCGACCGGCGGGTCTACCGGTGGGGCGACGCCGACCTCGGGCGGCGGGGGCGGCACGCCCACCAACCCGCCGTCCCAGTCCTCGAAGCCGACGGCGCCGCAGACTCCCTGACCCGGTCAGTTGGTGAAGGCGTCCAGGACCTGCTCGTACTCCTGGCACCACCAGGCCAGTTGCCCGGCCGAGCCGGGGTAGAGCGGGTCGGCCCGGTGGTCGGCCCGCTGGTAGCGCCACTGCAGCATCCAGAAGTCGTTCAGCCGCTCCCACCACACCCGGTGGGCGGCGGCGGCCAGGTGCTCGGCGGTGGCGGCGCCGGAGGCCCGGTAGGCCTGGGAGTAGCGCCGGACCCGGACCAGGTCCAGGACGCCGGACACCCGGTCGTCGAACAGCAGGGTGGCGGCCCGGACGGCCTCCTCGGCGCGCGGCTGCGGGCCGAGCTTGTCCCAGTCCAGGACGGCGGTCACCCGCCCGCCCGCCGGGCCGTCGTCGTACAGCAGGTTGAGGCCGTGGAAGTCCCCGTGGGTCCAGCCGGCGGGCGGGGCGGCCAGCGGGGCGGGGCGGCGGTGGGCGTGCTCGGCGAGCAGTTCCAGCCGTTCCGTGAGCCGTCGCTCGACCAGCGCGTCCAGTTCCCCGTGCGGGCGGTGCGCACGGGCGCGGCGCCGCAGGTCGCGGGCGAGGTCGGCGCTGTCGGCGGGGTCGGCGCTGCGGTAGCCGGTGGGCGGTTCGAAGGGGGCGCAGACGTCGTCGAGTGCGCCGTGCAGCCGGCCGAGCAGCGCGCCGAGCGCCTCGCACTGCGCGAGGTCGAGCTCGCTGCCGTGCCGGTGTCGGCCATCGGTCCACGGGAACAGCGCGAACAGCCGGCCGCCCCAGCCGGCCACCGTGCCGGACCGTTCGGCGCAGGTCAGCGGGGGTGCGACGGGCAGTCCGAGGGTGTTCAGCGCGGCCATCGCGCGGTGGTGGGCGAGGATCTTCGGGCGGCTGGCGGTGGCGGTGTCGACGTAGCACTTCAGGAAGTACGGACCGGCCTCGGTGGTGACGCGGTACCCCCGGTTCAGCAGGCCTTCGGCGACCGGTTCGGCGGTCAGCAGGCGCCCCACCCGGTAGCGGCCCAGGACCTCGGCGAGCGCGGTGTGCGGGACGGGCGGACTGAGGGTCCCCATCGGCGGTGCGGAGAGGTCGGGGCGGGCCGGGGCGCAGGCGAGGGTCTGGCTGAAAGTCACAGCCAGAGGGTATGGCCAGCTGGCAGGGGTCCTTGACAAACCGTCAGAACTGTGCAGTCGTCGGGTCAGTACTGGTGGTCGGCCTGGTGCCGCGCCACGAAGGCGGCCGCTTGGGTGCGTCGCTCCATGCCCATCTTGGCGAGCAGACTGGAGACGTAGTTCTTCACCGTCTTCTCGGCCAGGTGCAACTCGTTGCCGATCTGACGATTGGTCATCCCCTCGCCGATCAGATCGAGGATCCGCCGCTCCTGCTTGGTGAGTTGGGCCAGCCGTTCGTCCTCCTCCCGGCCGCCGCCGCGCAGCCGGGCGAGCACCCGGCTGGTGGCGACCGGGTCGAGCAGCGAGCGGCCGGCCGCGACGTCCCGGACGGCGGTGATCAGGTCGGTGCCGCGGATCGCCTTCAGGACGTAGCCCGAGGCGCCGGCCATGATCGAGTCGAACAGCGCCTCGTCGTCCGAGAACGAGGTCAGCATCAGGCACTTGATCTCCGGCAGCCGGGACCGGATCTCGCGGCAGACCTCGACCCCGTTGCCGTCCGGCAGCCGGACGTCGAGCACCGCGACGTCGGGGTGGACCGCGGGGATCCGGGTGAGTGCCTCGGTGGCCGTACCGGCCTCGCCGACGACCTCGATGTCGCCCTCGACCGAGAGCAGGTCGTGCACACCCCGTCGGACGACCTCGTGATCGTCGAGGAGGAATACCCTGATTCGTCCGTTATCAGTCACGTCCAAAGCCTCCCATATCACCGTAGGAAAGACCTATCGCTCGTACCGCCGTAAAGACGTGATCCGGCCAGAGCCGTCCGAAACCGATACCGAGAACCCCCTTACGTACGGGCGTCCGCCCGGATAACGTGCGCTGGTGTCCTGAAGGCGCTCGGATTGAGAGCTGCGTCACGTCGCCCGTCACCCCCACCCTTCCGACGGCGGTCCGAGCGCGGCACCCTCGGGGTTGTAGGCCCTGAACAAGTAGGACGTCCTAGCGCAAGCGCGCCAAGGGCGGACGCTGGGTAACGTTCTCGTGAGGGACGCCGTCGGAACAGGATCACCACCTGCCCCGCAGTAGGTGCGCACACCCACGCGCGCCCCGCGAGGCGGTGACCGGACCGGTCGCCGGCGACCCCGGGCGGCCGGACAGACCGAGGAGTGAACGTGACCGTCAAAAGCACGGCGAGGGCTCGCAAGAAGGCGGCCCCCGCTGTCCCTGACACCCTCCGCGCCACGGGTGAGGACGCCCAGCCGGAGCTCGTCCAGCTGCTCACGCCGGAAGGCGAGCGGGTCGAGCACCCGGACTACCCCCTCACCACCACTCCGGAGGAGCTGCGCTCCCTCTACCGCGACCTGGTGCTGGTGCGCCGGTTCGACGGTGAGGCCACCGCGCTGCAGCGCCAGGGCGAGCTGGGCCTGTGGGCCTCGCTGCTCGGCCAGGAGGCCGCCCAGGTCGGCTCCGGCCGTGCCATGCGCACCGGCGACTACGCCTTCCCCACCTACCGCGAGCACGGCGTGGCCTGGTGCCGCGACGTCGACCCGCTGAACCTGCTCGGCATGTTCCGCGGTGTGAACCACGGCGGCTGGGACCCGAACGAGAAGAACTTCCACCTGTACACCATCGTGATCGGCTCGCAGACCCTGCACGCCACCGGTTACGCGATGGGCATCACCAAGGACGGCACCGACGACGCGGTCATCGCGTACTTCGGCGACGGCGCCTCCAGCCAGGGCGACGTCAACGAGGCCTTCACCTTCGCCTCGGTCTACAACGCGCCGGTCGTGTTCTTCTGCCAGAACAACCAGTGGGCGATCTCCGAGCCCACCACCACCCAGACCAAGATCCCGCTGTACCGCCGCGCCTCCGGCTTCGGCTTCCCCGGCGTCCGGGTCGACGGCAACGACGTGCTGGCCTGCCTCGCGGTCACCCGCTGGGCGCTCGACCACGCCCGCAGCGGCAACGGCCCGGTGCTGATCGAGGCGTTCACCTACCGGATGGGCGCCCACACCACCTCCGACGACCCCACCCGCTACCGGCACGCCGAGGAGACCGAGGCCTGGAAGGCCAAGGACCCGATCGCCCGGCTCCGCGCCCACCTGGAGAAGGAGGGCCTGGCCGACGAGGAGTTCTTCGCCGCCGTCGACGCCGAGAGCGAGCAGCTGGGGCTGCGGGTGCGCGAGGGCGTGCGCGGCATGCCGGACCCGGACCCGACCCTGATCTTCGACCACGTGTACAGCGAGCCGCACGCGCTGGTCGATGAGGAACGGGCCGAGTACGTCGAGTACGCGGCCTCCTTCGAGGCGGGGGAGAACCTCTGATGGCCGGTCAGCTGAGCATCGCCAAGGCGCTGAACGGAGCGCTGCGCAAGTCGCTGGAGAACGACCCGAAGACCCTCCTCATGGGCGAGGACATCGGCAAGCTCGGTGGCGTCTTCCGGATCACCGACGGCCTGCAGAAGGACTTCGGCGAGGACCGGGTGATCGACTCCCCGCTCGCCGAGTCCGGCATCGTCGGCACCGCGATCGGCCTGGCGCTGCGCGGGTACCGCCCGGTGGTGGAGATCCAGTTCGACGGCTTCGTCTACCCGGCCTTCGACCAGATCGTCTCCCAGCTGGCGAAGATGCACGCCCGCGCGCTCGGGCACGTCAAGATGCCGGTCACCATCCGCATCCCCTACGGGGGCGGCATCGGCGCGGTCGAGCACCACAGCGAGTCGCACGAGGCGTACTTCGCGCACACCGCAGGTCTGCGCGTGGTCACCCCCTCCAACGCGCACGACGCGCACTGGATGCTGCGGCAGGCGATCGAGTCCGACGACCCGGTCATCTTCCTGGAGCCCAAGCGCCGCTACTGGGACAAGGGCGAGGTCGGCGACGCCGCCGACCTGGGCATGCACGACGCCCGGATCGTCCGGCCCGGCACCGACGCGACGCTGCTCGCGTACGGCCCGATGGTCAAGGTCTGCCTGGAGGCCGCCGCGGCCGCCGAGGAGGACGGCCGCCGGCTGGAGGTCGTCGACCTGCGCTCGCTCTCCCCGGTGGACTTCACCACCCTGGAGGAGTCGGTCAAGCGGACCGGCCGGGCCATCGTGGTGCACGAGGCACCGGTCTTCCTGGGCATGGGCGCCGAGCTGGCCGCCCGGCTCACCGAGAAGTGCTTCTACCACCTGGAGGCACCGGTTCTGCGGGTCGGCGGCTACTACGCGCCGTACCCGCCGTCCCGCGTCGAGGAGGCCTTCCTCCCCGACCTGGACCGCGTGCTCGACGCCGTCGACCGCGCGCTCGCGTACTGATCCCGGGGAGCGAAGATGACCACCGAAGTTCGCTCGCTCCGCGAGTTCAAGATGCCCGACGTGGGCGAGGGCCTCACCGAGGCCGAGATCCTCAGCTGGTACGTCAAGCCCGGTGACACCGTCACCGACGGGCAGGTCGTCTGCGAGGTCGAGACCGCCAAGGCCGCGGTGGAGCTGCCCATCCCGTTCAACGGGGTGGTCGAGGCGCTGCACTTCCCCGAGGGCGCGACCGTCGACGTCGGCACCGTGATCATCTCGGTCGCGGTCGCCGGGGAGGCGGGGGCCCCGGTCGCTCCGGCCGCGGCCGCGCCCGCCGTGGCGGCTCCGGCCGCCCCGGCGCCCGCCGAGGAGGCCGAGCCCGAGCGCCGCGAGGTGCTGGTCGGGTACGGTCCGCGCACCGGGGTCAGCCAGCGCCGGGCCCGGCGGACGACCACCACTAAGGTCGCCGCGACGAAGCCGGCTCCGGCGGCTGCGGTCGCTCCGGCTCCGGTTCCGGTCGTGCCCGCCCCGGTTGCCCCGGCCGCTCCGGCGCCGGTCGCCGACGTTCCCTCCGGGGAGCGGCCGTTGGCGAAGCCGCCGGTCCGCAAGCTGGCCAAGGACCTGGGCGTCGACCTGCGCGAGGTGACCCCGACCGGCCGGGACGGCGTGATCACCCGTGAGGACGTGCACGCGTACGCCGCGGCCAAGGCCGCTCCGGCCGCTCCGGCCGTGCCGGTCGCCCCGGTGGTCGAGGCCGCCGCGGCCGAGCCGGTCGCGGCGCCGCTGCCGGTGGCCGTGTCCGGTTCCGGCACGGGCGACGTCCGGGTGCCGATCAAGGGCGTCCGCAAGGCGACCGCGCAGGCGATGGTGGCCTCGGCCTTCACCGCCCCGCACGTCACCGAGTTCGTCCAGGTCGACGTGACCCGCACGATGAAGTTCGTCCGTCGGCTCAAGGAGAGCGGCGAGCTGGGCCGGGACGTCCGGGTCAGCCCGCTGCTGCTGGTCGCCAAGGCGCTGCTCACCGCGGTCAAGCGGCACCCCGAGGTCAACGCCCAGTGGGACGAGGCGGCCCAGGAGATCGTCATCAGGGGTCAGGTGAACCTCGGCATCGCCGCGGCCACCCCGCGCGGCCTGATCGTCCCGAACATCAAGGACGCCGGGTCCAAGACCCTTTCGGGGCTGGCCGTTTCGCTCGGCGAGCTGGTCGAGACCGCCCGCCAGGGCAAGACCTCGCCGGCCGACATGCAGGGCGGGACGATCACCATCACCAACGTGGGCGTCTTCGGCGTCGACACCGGCACCCCGATCCTCAACCCGGGTGAGGCCGCCATCCTCGCCTTCGGCGCGGTCCGGGAACTGCCGTGGGTGCACAAGGGCAAGGTCGTCCCGCGTCAGGTGACCACGCTGGCGCTCTCCTTCGACCACCGCCTGGTGGACGGGGAGTTGGGCTCCAAGGTGCTGGCCGACGTGGCCGCCCTGCTGGAGTACCCGAAGCGCCTGATCACCTGGGGCTGACGGGCCCGGCCCGAGAACGACGAAGGGGCCCCCTTCTCCACACCGCCGTGTGGAGGAGGGGGCCCTTCGTCGTGCCCGTCCGTCGACTAGCGCTGGGGACGGAGTCGACGGACGGCGATCAGGACGCCGGCGCCGAGGGCGAGCAGGGCGGCGGAGCTGACGGCGAGGAAGGTGTGGGTGGAGGAGGCGCCGGTCTGGGCCAGCTCGGGGGTGCCGGCGGGGGCGGTGGTGGCCGGCGGGGTGGACGGGGCCGCGGTGGGGGCCTTGGCGGGCTCGGCGGCCTTGGCCGGGGTGCGGTCGGCGGCGGGCTCGGCCGGAGCGGGCTTGGCGGTCTTGGTGGGCGCGGGCTTGGTGGGCTTGGCCGGGGTGGTCGGCGCGGCGGGGGCGGCGGTCCGCTGCACGCGGTAGGTGTGGGTCGGCCCGGCTTCGGCCGGGAAGCCGGGAGCCTGGGCCAGCAGGCCGACCTGGATCTCGGTCAGGTCCTTCGGCGCCTTCGCGGAGAGCCCCACCCGGAACCCGACGTTGGCGACCCGGCCGGTCTCCAGGTTCGGGGTGGTGGTGGCGGCCGAGGTGAGGGTGAAGAGCGTCGGGTCGCAGCCGTGGCGGAGGCCGACCGACTTCCAGCCGCCGGCGGTGGCGACCTCGACCGTGAGGTCCTCGGGCCGGAGGTTGGTGCCGGGCTTCGGGTTGTACAGCGCGAGCATCGCGGAGACGTTCTGGTACGGGGCCCCGGTGACGTTGCCGACGCTGACGCCGATCTCGACCTTGGCGCCGCCTGCGGTGATGCTCTGGCCGTCCGGGGTCATGTGGAAATCGGCGGTGTAGGAGCCGTCGTGCGTGGCGGCCGGGACGGCCGGGGCGGCCTGGGCCGACTTGGTTGCCGTGTCCGGTGCGCCGCAGGCCCAGGCGCTGTCGGTGGCGAGGAACTGGACGCCGCCGGCGAGGACGGTGGTGGCGGCGAGGACGGCGATGCGGCGGCGGCCGGAGAGCGCGCGGTCGTTCTTCGCGAAACGGGTGATAACGGGCATACGCATGACGTGACTCCCCAGGGTCATGTGACTGATGGTGTGGATGGGTGAAGACGACCGGCCCCGCTCCTGTCGAGCGGAAGCGCCCCCCGGCTCCGCCGGTCTCGCTCTCCGTGCCTTCATCCGTATAGACGCGCATCCCAGCCGGGGGTTGCAGGTGGGTTCAAAAACTTTTTCGGGAGTCTTCGGCGGGGCTTCGGGATACTGCCGGGATGACGGATGAGCTGACGGTCCGACCGGAGACGACACCGGTCGGGAGCGGGGAACGTCGGTCGCTGCGACGGGACGCGTCGGGGCCGGCGCTGCTGGCCGGACTGGTGTGCGTCGCGGTGTCCTTCTCGGGACCGCTGGTGGTGGTGCTCGCGGCGGCGGCCGCCGGACGGCTGGACGCGGCGCACACCGCGTCCTGGATCTGGGCGGTGGCGATCGGCAGCGGGGTGAGCGGCTTCGCGCTGAGCTGGTGGACCCGGACGCCGGTGATCACCGCCTGGTCCACCCCGGGGGCCGCGCTCCTGGTGACCAGCCTGGGCGACTACCCGTACCGGGAGGCGGTCGGCGCTTTTCTGGTGAGCGCGGTGGCGGTGGCGCTGTTCGGGGTGACCGGCTGGTTCGGCCGGCTGATCGCGGCGGTGCCGGTGGGCATCGTGAACGCGATGCTCGCCGGCATCCTGTTCTCCTTCGGCGCCGGGATCTTCGGCGCCGTGCACGGCGCGCCGGTGCTGGTGGTGGGCGGCTTCGCGGCCTTCCTGGTGGCCAAGCGGTTCGTGCCGCGGTACGCCGTGCTGATCGCCCTGGTGGCCGGCGGGGTGCTGGCGGCGCTCACCGTCGGGCTGTCGCCGCACCTGGGGCAGGGTGGGCCGACCGTGCCGGTGCTGACGGTGCCGGCGTTCTCCTGGTCGGCGCTGGTGGGCCTGGCGCTGCCGCTCACGATCGTCGCGCTGGCCTCGCAGAACGCGCCGGGCCTCGGGGTGATGCGGGCCTTCGGCTACCGGGCGGACGACCGGCTGCTGATCGGCTCGACCGGCGCGGTGTCGGTGCTGATGGCGCCGTTCGGCTCGCCGGGGGTGAACCTGGCGGCGATCACGGCGGCGATCTGCGCGGGCCCGGAGGCCCATCCGGACCCGCGCCGCCGGTACGTCGCGGGGATGTCCTCGGGCGTGCTGTACGTGCTGGTGGGCAGTTTCGGCGGGGTGCTGGTGAGCCTGTTCACCGGGCTGCCGAAGGAACTGATCGCGGTGATCGCCGGGGTGGCGCTGCTGGCCTCGCTACAGGGCAGCCTGGCGGCGGCGGTCGCCGAGGAGCGCGGGCGGGACGCGGCGGTGGTGACCTTCCTGGCGAGCGCCTCCGGGATGAGCCTGTTCGGGATCGGCTCGGCCTTCTGGGGGCTGCTCTTCGGGCTGGGCACCCATCTGGTGCTGGGCTTCCGGAAGGGCTGAGGAAGCGGCGGGGCGGCGCCGGGGGAGCAGTGCCGGGGGCGGCACCGGGGAGTAGTGGTTGGTATGACCTGCATGGCTGGATGAATACGGATCGTTCGGCCAGGTCGGTGACATTTGCGTCCGCCGGTGGGGGCGACACGCCGGTCCGGGTACGTCTCCGCTCCACCACCCGGGCGACGCCGGGTGACCGGAGCCCCGAGGACGCACCCGTATGCCGCCTGGCAACCCTGGCCGTCTCGTTCGGAGTCTGGCCGCGCTCGTGCTGGTGTCCACCGCCCTGCTCCCCGCCGCCCTGGAGCTGGCCGGCCCCTCGCCGTTCGGCGTGATCGGGCCGGGGGCCCCGGCCGACCGGGCGGTGCCGCCGCACACCGCGCTCCGCGCCGACCAGCGGATACTCTCGCCCGCCCCGACCGTCGACATACGCCGCACCGGGGACCCGGCCAACCGGATCACCCTGGTCCTGCTCGGCGACGGCTACACGGCGGGCGAACAGGACCTCTTCCGGCAGCAGGCCGACCGGGCCTGGCACGCGCTGATGGACATCGAGCCCTTCCGCACCTACCAGGGCTTCTTCAACATACGACGGGTCGAGGTGGTCTCCCCGGTCTCCGGGATAGCCGAGACCGAGAGCCGGGGCCGCAACCCGGCCACCCCGCTCGGCATGCACTTCTGGTGCGAGGGCACCGCCCGGCTGCTCTGCGCCGACGAGGCCGCCACCGCCCGGTACGCGGGGGACGGCGCCGGGCCGCAGTACCTGATCGCGCTGGCCAACTCCACGGAGTACGGCGGCGCCGGTGGCACCGGGGTGACCACCCTGGCGGGCGGCAGCCAGGACGCCGGGCGGATCATCCAGCACGAGATCGGGCACACGGTGGGGGACCTCGGCGACGAGTACGACAGCGCCCCCGACGACGCCGACTACCCGAACCTCGCCACCCTGAACGCCGACGACATGCGCAAGAAGCAGGTCAAGTGGTGGCGCTGGCTGGGCGCCGAGTCCCCGGACGGCGTCGGCGTCGTCGGGGCGTACCGCAGCGCCAACGGCCTCTACCGGCCGACTCCGGACTCGGTCATGCGGACCCTGGGCAGTGCGTACAACCTGCCTTCGCGCGAGGCGATCATCGAGGAGCTGTACCGCAAGGTCCGCCCGACCGACGCCCCGCTGCCGGCGCCCGGCGAGGTGACCGGGCGGCCCCGGCTCGACGTCCGGCCGCTGCCGCTGACCGGGCCGCGGCAGCTGAAGGTGGAGTGGAAGGTCGACGGCGTCCCGGTGACGCCGCAGTCCGCGGACGGCTCCTGGCTGGACACGACGCAGCTGAACCTGGCCCCGGGCCGGACGGCCACCGTGACGGCGACCGTCCGGGACACCACCGACTGGGTGCGGGACGAGGCCTTCCGGGACCGCTTCATGACCCGGTCGGTGTCCTGGACGCTGACGGGCTGAGGCGGGGCCGGGGAGGCCGACCGAGGCGGGCCGGGGCGAGTCGGGGCCGGGAGGCGGGGGAAACAGGGGGAGCGCACCGGCGGATCCACGCGGCCGGGGGGTCGCGGCTGCGCACCGGGGCGACCGAACCCCGCCCTGGGTCTCCCATCATGGGATGACTAACCTGGTCGCACTATGACCGTGGAGCCCGCCAGCCCAGCAGCGCCCCCGTCCGCCTCCGCTCCCCGGCCCGGTGCCGAGCCCCCGGCCGTACCCGCGCACCCGGCCGTTCCGCCCGCCGTCCCCGTCCCCGTCCCCGTGCCCGCGCCGCCCGGCGGTCGCGCGGCCTGGCTGGCCTGGTCCGTCGGCGTCAGCGTCTACGTGCTGGCGGTCATCCATCGCACCAGCCTCGGCGTGGCCGGGCTGGACGCCGCCGACCGCTTCGGCATCGGCGCCTCGGCGCTCTCCACCTTCTCGATCCTCCAGGTGCTGGTCTACGCGGCCATGCAGATCCCGGTCGGCCTGCTGGTGGACCGCTTCGGTCCGCGCCGGGTGCTGCTGCTCGGGATCGTGCTGCTGAGCACCGGGCAACTGGCCTTCGCCTTCAGTTCCTCCTTCGCCCCCGCGCTGGCCTCCCGGGCGGTGCTCGGCTGCGGCGACGCGATGACCTTCATCAGCGTGCTGCGGATCGCCGCCCGCTGGTTCCCGGCCGCCCGGAACCCGTTCGTGGCCCAGCTGACCGGTCTGGCCGGGATGGGCGGCAACCTGGTCACCACCGTGGTGCTGGCGCAGGCGCTGCACAGCGAGGGCTGGACGCCCACCTTCGCCGCGATCGCCGTGCTGGGCGTGGCGGTGTTCGCGCTGGTCGCGCTCTTCCTCCGGGAGGCGCCGGTGCCCGCGGAACCGATCCGGCCGGTGGAGCACCGGGAACGACCCAAGGTCGGCCGGCAGCTCCGGGACTGCTGGCGGGAACCCGGCACCCGGCTCGGGCTCTGGATCCACTTCACCACCCAGTTCCCCGGCAACGCCTTCGGCCTGCTCTGGGGCCTGCCCTACCTGGTCGAGGCGCAGGGCATGTCCCGGGCCGGGGCGGGCGGGCTGCTGACCCTGCTGGTGCTCAGCAACATGACCTTCGGGTTCGTCTTCGGGCGGCTGCTCTCCGCCACGGCGCGCGCCCGGATGCCGATCGTGCTCACCGTCATCGTCACCACCGCGCTCGGCTGGGCGCTGGTACTCGCCTGGCCCGGTGGGCACCCGCCGATGTGGCTGCTGGTCGGGATCATCCTGGTGATGGGCAGCAACGGTCCGGCCTCGCTGGTCGGCCTGGACTACGCGCGCTCACGCAACCCCGCGGAGCGGCTCGGCACCGCCTCCGGGATCGTCAACATGGGCGGCTTCATCGGCACGATGATCACCCTCTTCGGCGTCGGCGTCCTGCTGGACGCCCTCACCCCGGACGGCACCGCCGGCTACCCGGCCGATGCCTTCCGCTGGGCGTTCTGCTGGCAGTACGTCCCCCTGGCGGTGGGGACGCTGATGATCGTCCGCCTGCGGCGGAGGGTCGCAGCAGCGGAGGCGTAGCGTTTCCGACCTGCGGAAACGTCGTGACCCTCGGTCGGAACCAGGGTTTGTTGCCGCTATGGGCGAGATGAACTCACCCATAGCGCCTGTAGCGGCAGGATCAGCGGACGTACGCCCGCAGGAACGCGGCCATCTGCGGTGGTGTCCCGAAGAGCCGGGCGCCGTGCAGTTCCGCACGCATCGGCCCGTGAGCGGGCACGGGCCCGGTGCCGGTGCCGGTGCCGGTGCCAGTGCCAGTGCCGGGGGTGGGCTGCGCTTCGCTCCGCAGGCGGATCAGGTCCACCAGCTTGAGCTTCGGGCAGCCCGGGACGATCCGGCTGCCCCGGATCCCGACCCGCTCCCCGCCCGGGCAGGCGAAGTACGCGCCGAACGGCGGTCCGCTGTCCTCCTCCCGGTCCGGCAGGCGGAGGACCATCTCCCCGTGCCGGCAGCGGACCGTCCCGTCGGAGTGGACGACCAGGCCGGGCCAGTCCTCGTGGTCGATCTCCGCGACGATCCGTACCTGCTGCCCGATCGCCTCCGTCAGGGTCTCCGCCATCCGCCGCCGCTGGGTGGGGATGTCGGTGTCCCCGCGTCGGATGGAGGGGAGGAGGTTGCTCGTGACCCATTCCTGGAACGGCTTGGCGTTGGGTTTGTTCGATCGCATGATCAGTGTGTACAGAGCGGACTCACTGATGACGTTGAGCATCGGGTTGCCGCGCTCGTAGGGTTTCTGACCTGCGGAATCGTGATTAACCTTCCCGAAAGTTAGGTTAATCGAGCGCGAGTTGACGACCCGTGCGTGAGCCGCGTCGACGACGTGGCGCACCCGGCTGGGGTTCAGCCTGCCGAGCACGGCGCACACGTCCGCCGTGACGAACCACGGCTCGCCGTCGATCATCACGACCCTGACCGGCTGCCCCGTGACCGGGAAGCTCGACCGCACCAGCACCATCTGTTCCTGCTGTTCCTGTTCGTCGTCCATGGCAATGCCCCTCGTTCCTCCGGGTGATGGTTGGACTGCCCGGAACAACGAGGCCGAACGGGTGAGGTGGCTGGTGCCGGGTTGACGCGTGGATGCACGAGTGGTGCCCACCCGGCGTGCGGTGGTGCGTGTACGCCGGGTGGCGTGCGCCTGGGGTGTCAGATGGTGACCGAGAAGTTGGCGAGCACCCGGTCGGCCAGTTCCTTGTCGCCCTCGACGGAGACCGGCCCGGGCCGGCCGCGGCCGCAGGCGAGCCGGAGGTAGGTCTCCCAACCCATGGTGAACTGGACGTCGGGGGCCAGGCTGATCGACTCGTCCACGGTGCAGTGGCCGGTGGAGTCGACCCGGACGGTGCGCAGGAACTCCACCGGGCCGGTGACGTCCAGTACCAGGGCCGTCCCGGCCGGGGCGCCGGCCTGGTTGGCGATGGCCTTGGGCAGCAGCTCCAGCAGGAGGTCCCGGGCGATCAGCGCGGCCGGGGCGTCCAGGTTGCCGGGGGTGTCCAGGGCCCGGCGCAGGTCCTGCTCGTGCACCCAGACGTCGAAGGCCCGCATCCGCAGCAGCTCGTGGTACGGGACGTCCCTGGCGAGCGGTCCGGCCGGCCAGCGCACCGGCGCGGTAGGGGTCTGCTTGGCGTTCCGCAGCGCCCGGGAGCGGCGGATGATCGTGTACTCCAGCTCGCTGGTCATCTCCAGCGCGGTGTGGCAGCGGCGCTTGTCGACCGGAAGTTCGACGTAGCGGGCGAACTCGGTGGTGACGTGACGGAGGTCACGCGGCAGCGAGTGGATCGGGCGCGGGTCGCCGAGCAGCTCGGACTCGACCGCGATGACGTGTGAGACGACGTCCCGGACGGACCAGCCCGGACATTCGGTGGCCCGGTTCCAGGAGCCCTCGGGGAGGGGGGCGACCAGCTCCGATATGGACTCGATGCTCTGGGTCCACGCCTCCGTGTAAGCCTGCACGGTCTGGTTGTCCGTCACGGGAATCTCCGGCCCTCCGTCAGCTTCCTTGCCGTCCGCGCCCAGCCGTCACCGCCGGCCGGGATGGTCCGGCTTCCGGGCGCGCACGCTAACCGCACGTTACGCTGCCGGAAGACAGCTGGGCAGCGCTTTCGGGTGACGATCGTAGGACTCTTGCCGTGGACGGTGGTACTGTGCGCGCTTCATTGATCCAACTCGCGGTCTCCGACGCCGAGCCGCCCGCCGAACGGCGGGCCAGGGCGGCGGCGTTGGTCCGGGCGCAGCAGGGCGCCGACCTGGTGGTGCTGCCGGAGCTGTGGCCGCTCGGCGGCTTCGCCTACGACCTCTGGTCGGACGGCGCGGAGGGCCTGGACGGGCCCACCTCGGACGCGATGGCGGCGGCCGCCCGGGCCGCCGGGGTCTGGCTGCACGCGGGTTCGATCGTGGAGCGCGACCCGGACGGGCCCATCTACAACACCTCGATGCTGTTCGCCCCGGACGGCGAGCTGGTGCACACCTACCGCAAGATCCACCGCTTCGGCTTCGACAGCGGCGAGGCGGTGGTGATGGGCGCGGGCCAGGAGATCGTCACCGCGCCCACCGACTTCGCCACGCTGGGCCTGGCCACCTGCTACGACCTGCGCTTCCCGGAGCTGTTCCGGGCACTGCTGGACGCCGGCGCGCAGCTGCTGGTGGTCCCGGCGGCCTGGCCGGCCAAGCGGCGCGAGCACTGGACGCTGCTGGCCCGGGCGCGGGCGGTGGAGGAGCAGGCCTTCGTGCTGGCGTGCAACACCGCCGGGACGCACGCCGGGGTGGAGCAGGCCGGGCACAGCATCGTGGTGGACCCGTGGGGCCGGGTGCTGGCCGAGGCGGGGACGGAGGAGCAGGTGCTGACGGTCGAGTTCGACCCGGCCGAGGTGGCCGAGGCGCGCGCGGACTTCCCGGTGCTGCGGGACCGGCTGCTGGGGATCCCGGCGCCGGTCCAGCGCTGAGCCGGGCTGCTCCAGCACCGTTCCGGGCCGGTCCGGAGCCGGTCCGGCCAGGGCGGACGGCGTTCGGGAGGGTTGGTTCGTACCTGGCCCGGGCGGGTTTGAGAAGATGAGCACTCGTCGTGTTCCCGTCGGCCCATCGAGGCCGGCACGGTAGGACCGCCCGAGGAGGTCGCGCCCATGCCCGTCAACGGCGCAGGCGACACCCCCCGCCCCGTCATCCAGCGCAACAGCCTGCGCGAGCAGATCGCCGGCGCGCTGCGCGAGGAGATGATGGCCGGCCGACTGGCGGCCGGCCGCAACTTCACCGTCAAGGAGATCGCCGAGCTGTACGGCGTCTCCGCGACCCCGGCCCGCGAGGCCCTGGTCGACCTCGGCGCACAGGGGTTGCTGCGGGCCGAGCACCACCGCGGCTTCACGGTCCCCGAGCTGGGCTGGGAGGACTTCCTGGAGATCTTCGAGTCCCGGGTGCTGCTCACCGACAGCTTCCACCGCCAGTTCGCCACCCGCCGGGCGCTGCCCGACCTCAGCCGGCTGCCCTCGTTGCACCGCCGGGCCGACGCGGCCGTCCGGGCCGCCCGGGCCGGGAACCTGGACGTGATGGTGGGCTGCGACCGCCGGTTCTGGCAGGAGGTCGCCGGACTGCTCGGCAACCGCCGGATCGCCGACTACCTGGACTGGCTGCGGGTGCAGTCCTGGATGTTCGCCGCCCCCTACCTGCGGGAGATGTCCGGCCTGGCCGGGGTCTGCTGGGACCGCCATCCGGAGCTGGTCGGGGCGATCGAGGCGCGCGACCTGGCCGACGCGTACCGGATCATCTGCGAGTACAACCTGGACACCGCCCGGCTGCTGGCCGAACTGGCCGGGCAGCCGCTGGAGTCGGTGACGGTCCTCGGGCTGCTCACCGAGACCACCGGGGACGGGTCCCAGTCGCCGCCCGTCCCCGGCGGGCCGCCGGCTGCCCCGGAGTCCTCGCCCGGGCTCCCGTCCGGGCCCGCACAGGGACCCGCCGCCGAGCCAGGTGCCGAGCCGGCCGCGGCCCGCGCCGAGCGGCCCCCGCGCGGTGACGAGGTCGGCCGGGAGCTGGGCCGTGAGCTCGGACTGGGCCTCGGCCTGGTGCCGCAGCCCCGCTCGGTGCCGTACGGCCGGTTCGGCCGCCGACTCCCCCCGTCGCCCCCCGAGACTCCGCGGGGACGGCCCGACCCGCACGCCGCCCCGGGCCGGTAGGGTGGCGGGCGTCGGACCGGGCCCCGCGAAAGGGCCGTCCGGGTACCGACCCCACCCCGTCGTCGCCCCACCCCGCGGGCGATCCCCCGCCGCCCGGAGAGGAACTGCCGGCCATGGCCTGCGACCTCTGGCTCGTCCCGCTGGTGGACGTGCTGAGCCACAGCCCCGACAACCCCTTCCGGGACGATCTAGCCCTCTACAACGCGGTGTTGACCTCGCGCGGGCTGCCCGAGATGCCGGTCTACCAGTACGTCCCGGGCATCAGCGGCGCGGTCGAGCCGATAGCCGCCTTCGACTACGACTCGCTGCACTTCCTGCGCCGCGCCTTCCTGTTGGGCCTCACCGGTCTGGACATCACCCCGGTCGACGCGCTCGGCGGCGACTACGAGCAGCTGCTGGAGATGTTCGAGAGCAGCGCCGAACAGTCCCACCTGGTCTGGCACTTCGACCACGCGGGCGCGTACGTGCCGATCGAGTTCGCGGTGCCGCTGGTGGACGACGCGCTGCTGGCCTCCGGCGGCCCGCTCGGCTCCAGCCACGGGCTGCTGCGCGAACTGCAGGCCGTGGCACCGGCGCTGGGCATCGACCCGCTCAACCCGCCGGACCCGACCCGGCCGCTCGGCCCGACCGGCCTGGAGCAGCCGTTCGCTCCGCCGATCGACGACGTGCACCCCTTCGCCCGGGAGCGGCACGCCTGGTCGGGCCTGTACGCGGCGGCGACCAGGAGCGTCGCCCAGGGCTCGATGATCGTCTTCGCGTAGCGCCCCGCCGGCCCCTCGGCAGGGCGCCGGGGCGGCCGCCGGGCCTACCGCAGCGGCCCCTCCGGCGGCCGCTGGCGCGGCATGGTGGGCCGGGTGCCCGGCGGCGGCAGCACCCGCACCTGGGCGCCCACCCCCGGTTCGGAGCGCCCGCCCCAGCTCCCGGGGGTCTGGGTGGGCAGCTGGGTCATCGACGCGCGGAACTCCAGCATCCACTCCGAGGTCTCGGTGCGGACCATGTCCGAGACGTCCTCGCAGAACCGGCGCAGCACGCCCAGGCAGCGCTCGGCGGCCTCGCCCGCGGTGCCCTCGGTCGGGCCGAGCACCTCGCGCACGCACTCCGACGCCCAGTCGAACTGGAAGGCCTCCAGGCGGCGTTGCAGGGCCTGTCCGGTGGAGACGTCCCGCATCCAGCCGGAGGTGAGGCCGAAGGCCCGGTCCGCGCCGTAGCAGGCGGCGGAGAGCGCCAGGCCCACGTAGCCCCAGCTGACGCCGTGCGCGAAGCCGCCGGCCAGGTCGACCAGCGGGGCGGTCACCCCGCCCACCGCGAAGCCGGCCGTGCCGAACCGCAGCAGGCGGGCCCACCGCCGCTTCCAGACCCGGTCCCGGCGGTACCACTCGATCGCCTCGACCGCCCGCTCCTCGGACCAGCGGTAGAGCTCCTCCAGCCGCTCGGCCGGCTCGCCCCAGTCCCCGAGCGGGAACTGTCGGGTGCTCAGATCGGCGTGGCGGCGGGTGGAGTCCCGGCGGGCCACGGCGGCGGCGGGCGGGTCCTCCTCGCCGATCTCCTTGCCCCAGGCACTCTCCTCGGGCTGCATTTCCGGCTGGCTCACCTGTGGGGCTCCCTGTGGCGGGCGGGCGGCTGGGTCTGTCGGCGCATCGGCTGACGCGAGGTCCGCCGGTGGTTGTCCAACAGCACTTCTTACCGCCAAATGGCTGACCGTGGGGGAGCTTCCCGGTTGATCGTTACCGGTTTCGGCCACCGGAACCCGAGGTGAGCGGGTTGCGGGGGTCGGCGGGATTTCACCCGTCCGAGCGAGGGTCCGGTGACCCGCGGTCGTGACCCGGACACCCACCGCCCACCGGACCCCTCCGGGCTTGGAGGATCCTCCTGGATCGTCGGCGTACGGAGCTCTTCCCCTGGAGGATCCGACGGGACCGGAGAGCGGCTTGAACAGGCCACCGACTAGGCTTCCGAGGCGTGAAGGTCCTCGTCATCGGCGGCGGCGCCCGCGAACACGCCCTGTGCCGCTCTCTGTCCCAAGATCCCGCCGTGACCGAGCTGCACTGTGCCCCGGGTAACGCCGGGATCGCACAGGTGGCGACGGTCCACCCGGTCGACCAGCTCGACGGTGCCCAGGTCGCCGCGCTGGCCGAGCGGCTCGGCGCCGCCCTGGTCGTGGTCGGCCCGGAGGCCCCGCTCGTCGCCGGCGTCGCCGACGCCGTGCGCGCGGCCGGCATCCCGGTGTTCGGCCCGTCCGCGGCGGCCGCGCAGCTCGAAGGCTCCAAGGCCTTCGCCAAGGACGTGATGGCCGGCGCGGGCGTCCCCACCGCCCGCTCCTACGTCTGCACCACCGCCGCGGAGGCCGCCGAGGCGCTGGACGCCTTCGGTGCCCCGTACGTGGTCAAGGACGACGGCCTGGCCGCCGGCAAGGGCGTCGTGGTCACCTCCGACCGCGCGGCCGCGCTGGCGCACGCCGCTTCCTGTGAGCGCGTGGTCATCGAGGAGTACCTGGACGGGCCCGAGGTCTCGCTGTTCGCGATCACCGACGGCACCACCGTCGTCCCGCTGCAGCCCGCGCAGGACTTCAAGCGCGCGCTGGACGGCGACGAGGGCCCCAACACCGGCGGCATGGGTGCCTACTCGCCGCTGCCGTGGGCGCCCGCCGGGCTGGTCGAGGAGGTCCTGGAGACCGTCCTGCAGCCGACCGTCGACGAGCTGCGCCGCCGCGGCACCGAGTTCTCCGGCCTGCTGTACGCCGGCCTGGCGCTCACCTCGCGCGGCACCCGGGTGATCGAGTTCAACGCCCGCTTCGGCGACCCGGAGACCCAGGTCGTGCTGGCCCGGCTGCGCACCCCGCTGGCCGCGGTGCTGCTGGCCGCCGCCACCGGCACCCTGGACCAGCTGGAGCCGCTGCGCTGGGACGAGGGCGCGGCCGTCACCGTGGTCGTCGCCTCCGAGGGCTACCCGGCCGCGCCGCGCACCGGCGACCCGATCGAGGGCCTGGCCGAGGCCGAGGCGGACGGCACCGCGTTCGTGCTGCACGCCGGGACGAAGACGGGCGAGGAGGGGCAGGTGCTGAGCGCCGGCGGCCGCGTGCTGTCGGTCACCGCGACCGGCGCGGACCTGGCCGAGGCGCGCGGGCACGCGTACGCCGCGGTGGACCGGATCTCCCTCAAGGGCGGCCAGCACCGTACCGACATCGCGCTGAAGGCGGCCACCGCGTAGGGAAGTTCGGCCGCTCCGAGGCCGCTCCGAAGCCGCGCCGAGGGCGCTGCGGACCGTGGGACCAACCCCCATGGCCGCAGCGCCCTCGGCGTTTCGGGGCCGGAACGGCTCCGGGGGCGGACGTACCGTTCGGCTGAGGGATTCCAGCCCATCGGGTGACAGCACCCGCATCCGGCTGACGTAACCCCGCGCCCGGCCTTATGGTGCGCTGGATCGCAGCGTGCGGGGCTCGTGCGCGGGGGGCGCCGCCGGGTAGCGGTGCTTCCGCGGGGGGATGCTGGACGGCGTCCGGCCGGGCGGTCGCCGGGTGCTTCGCACCGGACCGGTCGCAGGCGTCCGGAATCCGGGCGACGTCACCGGGACGAGTGGAAACCGGGATGATCCGGAACGACCACCCGTGCCGGGGCGTCGAAAATGTCAGTAGCGCCACGCAGCATGCACTACCGGGATCGGACGCCTCCGCTTCCCGGTCGGAACCGATCGTTTCGAGTCGGCTCAGGGCCCGTCGCCGGGCACCCGAGGGCTCCGAAGGGGGTGCCGCACCGTATGGCCGCTGTCGACACCGCGCGCGCTCACGCCCAGGCGGTCCTGCGGGTCCGAGGCCTCGCCCGGGCCGCCGCCGTCCTGCCCGCCGCCGTGGCGGTGGTCCTGCTCGCGGGCCGGATCACCGGCCGGATCGGCGCGCCCGGCGCAGCCGACGCGGCCGGCTGGGACGCCGCCCGCTGGGCGGTCTGCGCGGTCGCCGCGCTGACCCTGCTGGTCGCCGGGCTGACCGCCCGCGCCCTGCGCCGGGCCGAGCCGCCCCGGACCCCCGCCGTCCCGCTGGACCGCGCCGAGGCTCCCGAGCTGTACCGGCTGATCCACGAGCTCGCCGACCGGCTGGACGTCCCCGCGCCCTCCGCCATCGCCCTCACCCCGGACTGCGACAGCTGGCTGGAGGACGCGCCGCCGCCGCGGCGGCCGGGCCCGCTGCGGCTGCACCCCGGGGCGCCCGCGCCGGTGCTGGTGATCGGCTCGCCCTTCCTCTGGTGGATGCGGGCCGGTGAACTGCGCGCCCTGCTCGCCCCCGTGGTGGCCGGCAGCGCCGCCTCCGCCGACCCGGAGATCGCCGCCGCCCGCCGCTTCCTGCGCAGCCTGGACGCCTGCCTGGACTCCGGCCAGGGTGCCGCCCCCGGCCTCGGCGGCGGCACCCTGGCCGCCCCGCCCCGGCCGCCCCGGCGCGGCCCGGCCGCGCTCGCCGACCGGATCACCCGCGGGATCACCCGCCGGCTGCTCGGCGCCTGCCGCGGCCACTCCGCCGAGCTGGAGCGCTCCGTCGCGAGCTGGGCCTCCGAGCAGGCCAGGACGGTCGACTACGGGCTGCGGATCGCCGCCCAGGAGCAGGTCGGCCTCGCCTACGCCGGCTGGGACCGGCTGCTCACCCGGGTCGCGCTGCCCGCCTGGCGGCTCGGCCGCCACCCGGCCCACCTCAACGCCGGCGTGGCCGCCGCCCTCACCGAGCTCTCCCGCCGCGACCGGCTGGCCGACGGCTACGGCAGCCGGCTCGCCGACCGCCCCGCCTGCGACCTGCTGGAGGAGCCCGGCAGCGTCGACCGGGCGGTCTCCCGGCTCGCCGCCGAGCTGTTCTTCGGCCGCCCGGCGGCCGGCGCCTGGCGCGAGCTGGAGTGGGCCGACTACCCGGCCGAGGTGGTGGACGCCGGCTGGCGGGCGGGCGCCGTCGCCCTGCAGGCCGCCCTGGACCGGCTCGCCCCGCAGTCCCGCCCCGGCGCCCCGACCCTCACCCGGCTGCTGGTCCGGCTCGCCGAGGGCGACGGCGAGCAGCTGGCCGCCGCCCTCGCCGCCCGGTCGGCCCGCACCACGGCCCAGGCCCCGCTGCTCGAACCCGACCGCTCCGGCCGGGACGTGCTGGTCGACCACGTCACCGCGATGGTCTGCTGCGCGGCCGTGGACACCGCCGGCGGCTCCCCCGGCCTGGACTGGCTGGACGGCCCGGTGCTGCTGCTCGGCGGGGTCCGCCGGACCGACCTGGCCGGCCCGGTCGCCCAGGCCGTCGAGCAGGGCCAGGACGGCCCGCTGCGCGCCTGGCTGGACGCCGCCGACGTCCGGCTGGAGAAACCCGTACGGCTGTGACGGGTGGCCGGACGGCTGTGACGGGTGGGACGGCGCTCGACACCTCCGCACGCGCCCCCGGGCCGGCCGGCCGCCGGCCGTCTTCGCAGGCCGGAGGCTCCCTCCGGGCGGCCTGCGAGATTCCCGCCACCAATTGCCACCGGAGGGTGACGGAGCGCCATCACTCTGTGGTGTATTAGACCGCACGCACATCCGGGGGGCACGTGCCAACCGGGCGGAAGTGCACCTGGGAGGGGCGCGTGAGCACCGAACTCAACCGCCGCTGGGAGTCCGGAACGCACGCCTACAGCGTCTCCGACCCCTTCGGCCAGGGCCCGCTGCCCTGGCTGCGCAGTCCGGACCAGTACCGGGTCGGCGCGGAGGGCGCCGTCCCCTGGTACGTCTCGGTGGACGCGCCCGGCCAGCAGCCGCTGACCACCGGCGTGCGCCCCAAGCCGTCGGTCGGCACGCCGCAGAGCGCCAACGACGTGGACCAGCAGATCAAGGGCTTCGCCTCGGCCGGAGTGGTCCGCCCCGGCGGCTCGGTCGACTTCCGGGTCACCGTCAACCCGCCCCGCGAGTTCACCGTGAGCGTCTTCCGGATCGGCCACTACGGCGGCGACGGCGCCCGGCACGTCACCGACAGCCCGCTGATCGCCGGCCTCGCCCAGCCCGCCCCGCTGGTGGTCGACCGGACGGTCTCCTGCCACCACTGGTGGCACTCCTGGCGGCTGCAGGTCCCGGCGCACTGGAAGCCCGGCGCGTACGTCGCCGTGCTGACCACCGCGGACCTGGCGCACCGCAGCCACATCCCCTTCACCGTGCGGGACTTCGACGACCGGGGGCACACCGCCGAGCTGCTCCTGGTGCTCCCCGACGTGACCTGGCAGGCCTACAACCTCTTCCCCGAGGACGGCCGCACCGGGGCCAGTCTCTACCACGCCTGGGACGGTCTGGGCGGCCTGGTCGGCGAGCAGGAGGCGGCCGTCACCGTCTCCTTCGACCGCCCGCACGCCACCGCCGGACTGCCGCTGCACGTCGGCCACGCGTACGACTTCATCCGCTGGGCCGAGCGCTACGGCTACGACCTCTCCTACGCCACCGCCACCGACCTGCACGCCGGCCTGGTCGACCCGTCCCGGCACCGGGCCCTGGTCTTCCCCGGCCACGACGAGTACTGGTCCGCGCCGATGCGCCGGGCGGCCGAGCGGGCCCGGGACGGCGGCACCTCGCTGGTGTTCCTCTCCGCCAACACCATGTACTGGCGGGTCGAGCTGACCGCCGCCGCCTCCGGCGAGCCCAACCGGCTGCTCAACTGCCGCAAACGGCAGAAGGTCGGGCCCGGCAGCCCGGCCGCGGGCGCGACCGGCGCCTCCAGCGCGCTCTGGCGGGACGCCGGGGAGCCCGAGCAGCACCTGCTCGGCGTGCAGTACTCGGGCCGGGTCGCCGCGCCCGTCCCGCTGGTCGCCCGGCACACCGCGCACTGGCTCTGGGACGGCACCGGCCTGCAGGAGGGCGACGAGCTGCCCGGCCTGGTCGCCGGCGAGGCCGACCGGTACTACCCCAAGGTGGCGCTGCCCGAGCACACCGAGCGGGTCCTGCTGGCGCACTCGCCGTACCGGGACCCGGCCGGCCGCACCCGCTACCAGGAGACCTCGCTGTACCGGGCGCCCAGCGGCGCCTTCGTCTTCGCGGCCGGAACCTTCGCCTGGTCGCCCGCGCTGGGCCGCCCCGGACTGACCGACGAGCGGATCCAGCGGGCCACCGCCAACCTGCTGGACCGGCTCTGCAAGAACTGAGGTCCGGCGGTCGTGAAAGACTGCGGGGGCAGTGACCTCCCCTTTCGCAGCGCCCCACGCCCGCGAACGACCCCTGAGGACTGAGACACCTTGAGCGGATTTGTCACCAAGCCCGAGCCGGTCCAGGTACCCGGCCTGGTCCACCTGCACACCGGCAAGGTGCGCGACCTCTACCGCACCGAGTCGGGTGAGCTCGTCATGGTCGCCAGCGACCGGACGTCCGCGCACGACTGGGTGCTGCCGAACGAGATCCCCGACAAGGGCCGCATCCTCACCCAGCTGTCGCTGTGGTGGTTCGAGCGGATCGCGGACATCGTCCCCAACCACGTGATCTCCACCGAGGTCCCGGCCGGCGCCCCCGCCGACTGGAAGGGCCGCACGCTGATCTGCCGGAGCCTGGAGATGATCCCGGTCGAGGCGGTCGCCCGCGGCTACCTGGCCGGCTCCGGCCTGACCGAGTACGAGGAGAGCCGCACGGTCTGCGGCATCGCGCTCCCGGAGGGGCTGGAGAACAGCTCCGAACTGCCCGCCCCGATCTACACCCCGGCGCTCAAGGCCGAGGTCGGCGAGCACGACGAGAACGTCACCTACGAGGAGACCGCCCGCCGGATCGGCGCCGAGCTGGCCAACCAGGTGCGCCGCACCACCCTGGACGTCTACGCCCGTGCCCGGGACGTCGCCCGCGAGCGCGGCATCATCCTGGCCGACACCAAGTTCGAGTTCGGCCTGCTGGACGGCGAGCTGGTGATCGGCGACGAGGTGCTCACCCCGGACTCCTCGCGCTACTGGCCCGCCGACGAGTACCGGCCGGGCCGCTCGCAGTCGTCCTTCGACAAGCAGCTGATCCGCGACTGGCTGGTCTCCCCGGCCTCCGGCTGGGACCGCCACGGCGAGCAGCCGCCGCCGGCACTGCCCGCCGAGGTCGTGGAGCGGACCCGGTCCAAGTACATCGAGGTGTACGAGCGGCTGACCGGTACCACCTGGCAGTGATCCGGTGATCCGGTGACCCGGTGAACGGGACGCCGGTGACGCCCGCGGGCGCGGCCGCTCAGATCCAGCCGTGCTCGCGGGCGATCCGCACCGCCGCGTGCCGGTTCTCCGCGCCCAGCTTGCCGGCCGCCGAGGACAGGTAGTTGCGGACGGTGCCCTGGGAGAGCGCGGCCCGGGCGGCGATCTCGGCGATCGGGGTGCCGTCCGCGGCCAGTTCCAGGACGTCCGTCTCGCGCGGCGTCAGCGGGGTCTCGCCCGCGCTGATCGCGTCCGCCGCCAGTTCCGGGTCCACGTACCGGCCGCCGGACCGCACGGTGCGGATGATGCCGGCCAGGTCCGCCGCCGAGACGGTCTTCGGCAGGAAGGCGCGCACCCCGACCTCCAGCGCCCGCTTCAGGTAGCCGGGGCGGCCGTGGCCGGTGACGATCATGCAGCGGCAGTCCGGCAGCACCCGGCGCAGTTCGGCGGCCACCTCGATGCCGTCCAGGCCTGGGGGCACCTCCCGGCCCTCGGGCCGGGGGCGCATCTGCAGGTCCAGCACCGCGACGTCGGGCCGGTGCGACCGGGCCATCGCCAGTGCCTCCGGGCCGGAGCCGGCCTGTGCGACCACCTCGATGTCGTCCTCCAGCGAGAGCAGCGCGGCCAGCGCGCCCCGGATCAGGTGCTCGTCGTCGGCGAGCAGGACGCGGACGGTCGCGGCGTCGGTCATCGGTCGGGCCTTCCTCGGTTCGCTTGCGGTGTGCCGGGTGTGCCGGGTGCGCCGGTGCGCTCAGTCCGGTAGCGGGACGGTGGCGAGCATCCGGAAGACGCCCGGCCCGGCGGTCGGCACGGTCAGCTCGCCGTCGTGGGCGGCGAGGCGCTCGCGCAGGCCGCGCAGCCCGGTGCCGCCGCCCTGGGAGGGCGGCGGCACGGCGGGCACCCCGTCATTCTCCAGCTCCAGCACCGCCCGTCCGCCCTCCCGGCGCAGCCGGATCAGGCAGCGGTCGGCCTCGCTGTGCCGCAGTACGTTGGTGGTGGCCTCGCGGATCACCCAGCCGAACACCGACTGGACGTGCGGCGGCAGCTCGTCGGCCCGCTCGCCGAGGTCGATCTCGCAGGCGACGTCGGCGGAGCGGAGCACCGCGCGGGCGCCGATCGCCTCGGCGTGCAGGTCGGCGGTGCGGTAGCCGCGGATGACGTCGCGGACCTCGCGCTGCGACTCTTGGGCGATCTTCTGCACCTCGGCCATCTGCTCGGCGGCCTCCGGGCGCCCACGGCGGGCGAGCTGGACGGCGAGCTCGCTCTTCAGCGCGATGGTGGTCAGGTTGCGGCCCATCACGTCGTGCAGATCGCGGGAGAAGCGCAGCCGCTCCTCGGCGACGGCCAGCCTGGACTGCGCCTCGCGGGCGCCGTCCAGCTCCCAGACCACCGCGGTCAGCCAGGCGAAGCTGCGGCAGCTCGCCCCGACGAAGGGCATTCCGAGCAGGGTGCCGACCAGTTGCCCGGCGGTGCTGCCGAGGCTCGTCCCGGCCAGCAGCATCGCCGGGGCGATCAGCAGCGCGAGGCCGGTGACGGCCGGGGCGGCCCACCGCAGCGGGAGGCCGATGGAGATCGGGCCGGCGGAGACGACCAGCAGGAAGACCGTGATCAGGGAGGTGTACGGCGGCTCGGCGGGCCCGGCCGGTCCGCCCGCCGCCGGGCCGGTCAGCAGCAGGGCCCAGGCGCCGGCCACGGTGAGCCCGCCGCTGATCGCGAGCCAACGGAGGTGGTCGGTGGGCCGTCCCAGGTAGTGGTCGAGCGAGGTGCGGCAGGCCCGGAGGCCGACCAGGGTGGCGGCCAGCGCGACGACCAGGGCGATCCGGACCGGGGCCGGCGAGAGCCCGGGCCCGTTGTGGGCGCCGATGACGAGCAGGGTCGAGGGCAGCACGACCAGCGGCATCAGGTAGATCGACCAGCGGAAGTAGAGCTCGGCGCGCTGGGGCTTGCCGAAGCCCCGCCATCTCCGCAGTGGTGAGCGCATGTCCACGTGGTGTACCCCCTGTCCGACCATGATCACGCTGCTGCCTTCATATCAGAGGTCGGACCGGGGGTGTCGCCTTGGTTTGCCGTGGCACGATCAGCGGCGCGGCTCCCAGCGGAAGTAGCGCACCGCGCCCCAGACCGTCAGGCCCAGCCAGATCGCGCCGGTGACCAGGTGCGGGCCGGCGGTGCCCCAGCTGCCGGCGAATCCGGTCGCGGCGGCCGAACCGTCGGTACCGAACCAGCCGACCCGGATCAGCTGGAAGGCCGGGGTGGTCGGCAGCAGGCGGCAGACGTCGGCCACCTGTGCGGGCATGACCTCCAGCGGGATGAACAGGCCGGAGCCGAGCTGGATGATCAGCATGACCGGCAGGGTGGTGATGCCCGCGCTCTCGACGGTCCTGGTGAAGGCGCTGGAGAGCGCGGCCAGGGCGATCATGGTGGCCAGCACCAGCACCAGGCCGACCAGCATCAGCAGCGGGTTGACCGGCACCGTCAGGTGCAGTCCGACGCTGCCGACGGTCCCGATCACGGCGGCCATCAGCAGGCCGAGCGCGAGCGAGGGGACGGCGGTGCCGAGCATGATCTCGATGTCCCGGGCCTCGCCGGTGCGCAGCCGCTTGAGGACCAGTTCACCGCGCCGGGCGACGTAGGCGGCGGTCAGGTTGTAGTAGACGACGAAGCCCAGCATCATCCCGACCGAGCCGTGGACCAGCAGCGAGTCGACGTCCAGCCCGGGGTTGCCCTCGGCCTGCTGGGCGAGCGTGCTCCGCAGGGTGAGGAGCAGGAGCAGCGGCAGCAGCAGGGCGGTGAACAGGGCCGTGCGGTTGCGCAGCAGCAGGGTGGCCTCGGCGCGGCCCAGGGCGAGCAGCCGGCGGGCGGTGGTGCTCCGCGGGCCGGTGACGGTGCCCTGCGGGCCGGTGGTGGCGGTGGCGGCGGTGGTCATCGGGCGGATCCGATCAGGCGGCGGCGGGCGGTACGGGCGGGGGCGGCAGGGGCCGAGGGGGCCTGGTGGGCGGCCTTGGAGGCGATGGCGAGGAAGGCCTCCTCCAGCGAGGCGCTGCGGGCGTCCAGGGCGCCGAGCGCGATGCCGTGCCGGTGGGCCCAGCCGAGCAGGTCGTGGAGGGTCCGCTGGAGGTCGGTGGTCTGCACGATGACCCTGCGGCCGTCGGCGGTGACCTCGGCCGTGGTGAGCAGCGGGAGCGAGACGCCGGTGAACTCGGGCAGCTCGAAGGCGATCCGGGACGGCCGTCCGGCGATCACCTCGGCGACGGTGCCCGCGGTGACGACCCGGCCGCCGTGCATGATGGCCAGCCGGTCGGCCAGCTCCTCGGCCTCCTCCAGGTAGTGCGTGGTGAGCAGCACGGTGGTGCCCTGGGCGCGCAGCTCGCGGACCAGCCGCCAGACGGCGGCGCGCGCCTCGGGGTCGAGGCCGGTGCTGGGCTCGTCCAGGAACAGCACCTCGGGGCGGCCGAGCAGGGCCATCGCGAGGTCGAGCCGGCGCCGTTCGCCGCCGGACAGCTGCTTGACCCGGACGTCGCGGCGGTGGGCGAGGCCGACCAGCTCCAGCGCCTCCTCGACCGGGCGGGCGCCGCTGGTCATCCCGGCCCAGACGCGGCCGGTCTCGGCGGCGGTGAGGTCGCCGGGGAAGCCGCCCTCCTGGAGCATGATGCCGATCCGCGGGCGGACGGCGGCGCGCTCCCGGTGCGGGTCGTGGCCGAGCACCCGGACGGTGCCGCCGCTGGGGGCGGCCAGGCCCTCGATGAGCTCCATGGTGGAGGTCTTGCCCGCGCCGTTGGTGCCGAGCAGGGCGAACAGCTCGCCGCGGCCGACGGTCAGGTCGACGCCCCGGACGGCGTGGTAGCCGGTGGCACCGCTGCCGTAGTGGCGGTGCAGGTCGGTGACCTCGATCACGCTGTCGCCGGGGCGGGAGGGGCTGCTCGTTTCCATGCCCCCAAGCCTTCCGCCGCCCGGGCCGCGCGGGCAGTGCGCGCCGTCATGACCTCGCGATGGGGATCCACGGGTCGGCGATGACAAATGTCATGGCGCATTTCGGGACGGGTTCCGGCGCGGGTTCGGAGCCGGGTTCCGGTATGGGGCCGGCGCGGGTTCCGGGACGGGAATGCCGAAGGGCCCCCTCGATCGAGGGGCCCTTCGTTCGGAGCGGACGACGAGATTCGAACTCGCGACCCTCACCTTGGCAAGGTGATGCTCTACCAACTGAGCCACGTCCGCATGGTCAAACTATTGAGTTGTGCTGTGCTCGCGCACTGCGAGCGGACGACGAGATTCGAACTCGCGACCCTCACCTTGGCAAGGTGATGCTCTACCAACTGAGCCACGTCCGCATGGTGCCTGGTGGGACACCCGCCGCCTCTTCGGATCTCTCCGTTGCGGCGACGAGGAATACTCTACAGCATCGTTCGGGGTGGTCGCCCCACCCTTTCGATCCGGGCGGGCAGGGCGACCGAGGGGGCTGGTGCGCCCCGGGCCGCGAGGGTCAGTTCGCCTCGGCGAACGCCTCGTACACGTGCTTGGGGATGCGGCCGCGGGCCGGCAGTTCCATGCCGCGGGACAGCGCCCAGGCGCGGACGGCGGCCGGGTCCGGGGTGAGGGCGGTGCGGCGGAACGACTTTCCGGTGCGGCTCTGCCGGCGGCCGGCGGCGACGAACGGGGCGAGGGCCTCCCGCAGCTTTTCCGCGTTGTCCACGGACAGGTCGATCTCGTACGACTTCCCGTCGACGCCGAAGTGGACGGTTTCCGCGGCTGCGCCGCCGTCCAGGTCGTCGGAGAGCGTGACAACTACACGCTGAGCCATGGGTGTCAATCCTCTCGGCAATTCGGCCACCGGTCCGCGGGGGTACGCCCGGGGCCTGATGTGCACCAACTCGCGCAAGCGCATACGGGCAGGCCGGACGGCCCGCCTGATACGCAGCACTTGCCGCGACAGGTGGCCCTATTCTGCACCCGAAGGGGGTCGAAATCGAAGAGTCCGGCATTCTTTTCCGGATATTCACGTGTCTTCGCGGGGTGGTCGGATACCGGTGTGCGGGACGGGCGGATCTGTCCGCAAGTGCCGTATTCGGGTGTTCTCCGGAGGCGCCGGTTCCGGGCGCCGAATCCGCGGAAACCGGCCGCCCCGGACGGGGGGTCGGGGGTTCGGATCCCTTGCGGCGTAAGGGGCCCTGGTCTACGCGCGTCGCTATCCCCGGCCAGCAATCCTGCCCGAAACCACCGGTAGTCTGGAGTTCCCCCGCCTCACCGAAGACACCACCGGGAGTGCCAGTGGCACGCGTCGTAGTCGACGTCATGCTCAAGCCGGAGATCCTCGACCCCCAGGGACAGGCGGTGCAGCGTGCACTGCCCCGTCTCGGATTCGCCGGGATCGCCGACGTCCGCCAGGGCAAGCGTTTCGAGCTGGATGTGGAGGGCCCGGTCGACGACGCGGCGCTCGCCCGTATCCGCGAAGCCGCCGAGACCTTTCTCGCCAACACCGTGATCGAGGACTTCACCGTCCGGGTCGAGGAGGAGGGCAAGTGACCACCCGCGTAGGCGTCGTCACTTTCCCCGGCTCGCTCGACGACCGCGACGCCCAGCGGGCGGTCCGCCTCGCCGGTGCCGAGCCGGTCGCCCTCTGGCACCGTGACAAGGATCTCCACCAGGTCGACGCCGTCGTCCTGCCGGGCGGATTCAGTTACGGCGACTATCTGCGCTGCGGTGCGATCTCCCGCTTCTCCCCGGTGATGGAGACCGTCATCGAGCAGGCGAAGCTCGGAATGCCGGTGCTCGGTATCTGCAACGGCTTCCAGGTGCTCTGCGAATCCCACCTGCTGCCCGGCGCGCTCACCCGCAACGACTCGCTGCACTTCATCTGCCGCGACCAGAAGCTGCGCATCGAGAACGCCGGCACCGCCTGGACCGGGGATTACTCGGCGGGCCAGGAAATCGTCGTCCCGCTGAAGAACGGCGAGGGCCGCTTCGTCGCGGACGCGCACGTCCTGGACGAGCTGGAGGCCGAGGGCCGGGTGGTGGCCCGTTACCTGGACGTCAACCCGAACGGTTCGTACCGCGACATCGCCGGCATCACCAACGCCGCCGGCAATGTCGTCGGCCTGATGCCGCACCCGGAGCACGCCGTGGAGCCGCTCACCGGTCCGACCACCGAGGGCCTGGGCTTCTTCACTTCCGTCCTGAAGCAGCTGGTGAACGCCTGATGAGCCTCGACACCGTCAAGAACGCCGAGCAGACCCCGGACGCCGCCCAGCCCTGGGCCGAACTCGGCCTCAAGGAGGACGAGTACGCGCGCATCCGGGAGATCCTCGGCCGCCGCCCGACCGGCGCCGAACTCGCGATGTACTCGGTCATGTGGTCGGAGCACTGTTCGTACAAGAGCAGCAAGGTCCACCTCAAGCAGTTCGGCGAGAAGAAGCCCGATTCGGACGCGATGCTCGTCGGCATCGGCGAGAACGCCGGTGTGGTCGACGTCGGCCAGGGCTACGCGGTCACCTTCAAGGTCGAGTCGCACAACCACCCGTCGTACATCGAGCCCTACCAGGGCGCGGCCACCGGCATCGGCGGCATCGTGCGCGACATCCTGGCGATGGGCGCCCGCCCGGTCGCCGTGATGGACCCGCTGCGCTTCGGTGCGGCCGACCACCCGGACACCCGGCGCGTGCTGCCCGGGATCGTCGCGGGCATCGGCGGCTACGGCAACTGCCTGGGCCTGCCGAACATCGGCGGCGAGGTCGTCTTCGACTCCTGCTACCAGGGCAACCCGCTGGTCAACGCGCTGTGCGTGGGCGTCATGAAGCACGAGGACATCCACCTCGCGCAGGCCTCCGGCGCCGGCAACAAGGTCATCCTGTACGGCGCCCGCACCGGCGGCGACGGCATCGGCGGCGTCTCGGTGCTGGCCTCGGAGACCTTCGACGACACCAAGCCGGCCAAGCGTCCGGCGGTCCAGGTCGGCGACCCGTTCCAGGAGAAGCTCCTCATCGAGTGCACCCTGGAGATCTTCCGCGAGAAGCTCGTCAAGGGCATCCAGGACCTCGGCGGCGCCGGTCTGTCCTGCGCCACCAGCGAGCTGGCCTCGGCCGGTTCCGGCGGCATGCGGATCGAGCTCGACACCGTGCACCTGCGCGACCACACGCTCTCGCCCGAGGAGATCCTCATGAGCGAGTCGCAGGAGCGCATGTGCGCGATCGTGGAGCCCGACAAGGTCGACCGCTTCCTGGAGATCTGCGAGAAGTGGGACGTCATCGCCAACGTCATCGGTGAGGTGACCGACGGCGAGCGCCTGGAGATCTACTGGCACGGCGACCTCGTGGTGGACGTCCCGCCGCGCACCGTCGCCCACGAGGGCCCGACCTACGAGCGCCCGTACGCCCGCCCGAGCTGGCAGGACGCGCTGCAGGCCGACGCCCCGACCGCCGAGCGGCTGGCCCGCCCGACCACCGGCGAGGGCCTCAAGGCCGACCTGCTGAAGGTCGTGAGCCACCCGAACCAGGCCTCCAAGTCCTGGATCACCGACCAGTACGACCGCTACGTGCTCGGCAACACCGTGCTCTCGGTCGGCGAGGACTCGGGCATGATCCGGATCGACGAGGAGACCAACCTCGGCGTCTCGGTCGCCACCGACGGCAACGGCCGCTTCGCCAAGCTGGACCCGTACACCGGCGCCCAGCTGGCCCTGGCCGAGGCGTACCGCAACGTCGCGGCCGGCGGTGCCAAGCCGCTCGCCGTCTCCGACTGCCTCAACTTCGGCTCCCCCGAGGACCCGGACGTGATGTGGCAGTTCGCCGAGGCGACCCGCGGCCTGGCCGACGCCTGCCTGGTGCTCGGCACCCCGGTCACCGGCGGCAACGTCTCGCTCTACAACCAGACCGGCGAGGTCGCCATCCACCCGACCCCCGTGGTCGCGGTGCTCGGCGTCATCGACGACGTCACCCGGCGCACCCCGGTCGCCTTCGCCGAGGAGGGGCAGCTGCTCTACCTGCTCGGCGACACGGCGGACGAGCTCGGCGGCTCGGCCTGGTCCCAGGCGGTCCACGAGCACCTCGGCGGCCTGCCGCCCGCGGTGGACCTGGAGCGCGAGCGGCTGCTCGGCGACATCCTGATCGCCGCCTCGCGCGACGGCATGATCGACGCCGCGCACGACCTCTCCGACGGTGGTCTCGGCCAGGCGCTGGTGGAGAGCTGCCTCAAGGGCGGCCACGGCGCGCGGATCGTCGTGCCCGAGGGCACGGACCCGTTCGTCCTGCTGTTCTCGGAGTCGGCCGGCCGCGCCGTCGTGGCGGTGCCGCGCAGCGAGGAGCTCCGGTTCAACGACATGTGCACCGCGCGTGGCCTGCCGGCCACCCGGATCGGTGTCGTGGACGGCCAGGACCTGGACGTCCAGGGGCAGTTCAGCGTCTCGCTGGCCGAGCTGAAGGACGCCCACACCGGCGTCATCGAGGCCCTGCTGGGCTGACGCACGGCTCCCGTTGACGCACGGCTCCCGAGGGGTGGGTGGTTCCTGGTGAACCTCCCGCCCCTCGGCGTATGTTGAGGACCATGCCTGCCAAACCCCGGACGTACCAGCCGCAGAAGGTGAGCGCCGCGCTGCTGGCGCAGAACGAGGCGCTGCGGGCCGTCGTGCACCGGCTGACGGCGGCGGACCTGGACCGGCCGACCCGTCTCGGGTCTTGGCGGGTACGGGAGTTGCTGGCGCACCTGAGCCTGGCGCTGGGCGGGCTGCCGGCCGCGGTGGGCGACCGGGCGGCCGACGGGCCGGTGCCGGGCGAGGCGATGGCCGGACCGGACGGGCCGGTGCCGGTCGGTCCGGTGCTCTCGCTGGCCGGCTACGCGGAACTGAGCCGGACGATGGCCGGGGCGGTCGACGCCGCCGTGACCGCGTCCACGGCGACCGGGTTCGCGGGCCCGCCCGAGGGGGTGGCCGCCGCGTTCGACCGGCCGCTCGACGCCGTGCGGGCCGCGCTCGACCGGCTCGCGGCGGCCGACCCGGGGCGGCGGACCGCCGTGGTCGTCGGCCGGCCGATGCTGCTGACCGACTACCTGGTGACCCGGCTGGTCGAGGCCGTGGTGCACGCCGACGACCTGGCGGACGCGCTCGGCCCGGACGCCTTTCCGCACGACCGCCAGGCCGTCGCCGCCGTCACCCGGATGCTGGCCGACGCCTTCGCGGACCGCGCCCCCGGCGGCGCGGTCGAGCTGCGGATCCCGCCGTACGCCGTGGTGCAGGCCGTCGAGGGCCCCCGGCACACCCGGGGCACCCCGCCCAACGTGGTCGAGACCGACCCGCTGACCTGGATCCGGCTGGCGACCGGGCGGACCGACTGGGCGGCGGCGGTGGACGCGGCCGCGGTGTCCGCCTCCGGGGAGCGCAGCGACCTGCGGGCCCACCTGCCGGTGTTCGGTTAGCGGAGCGCCGGTCGGCCGGGCCGCGGGGGAGGCGTCAGGGGGCGGCGGGCCCGCTCAGGTAGGTGCCGTCCGCCGTGTACGGCCAGGCGTTGGGCGTGCAGCCCTTGAGCCCGTAGATCTGCTGCATCATCGCGGGTGCGGGCTTGCCCGGGGCGGGGCAGCCCTCGTGCCCGTGGCCGATCCGGTGGCCCACCTCGTGGTTGACGATCAGCGCCCGGTACTCGTCGACCGGTCCGCTGAACTGCGGTGAACCGGTGTTCCAGCGCTTGGAGTTGACGAGCACCTGGTTGCCGACGTTGCAGTTGACCTCGCCGTGGGTGTCCAGGCCGGAGGCGCCGCAGATCCGGTCCACGGTGGAGGGCGAGGCGATCCTCACGGTGAAGTCGTACGGGCCGGCGGCGACCAGCTGGAAGCCGTTCCGGCGGTCGTTGGTCCAGCCGCGCGGGTCACCGAGGATGCCGTGGATCTGGGCGGCGGCGGCCGCGGCGTCGATCCCGATGCCGTCCTCGACCTCGACCAGGTAGCGGCGCACGGTGCCGCGGCCGACCGCCTTGGCGGTGGCGGGGGCGGTGGTGAAGGTGCCCGGCCCCTTGCCGGGGCCGGGGTCCGGTCCGGTGGGGGTGGGGACGGGGGTGGGTGTCGGCGCCGGGTCCTGAGGCGGTGTGGGCGTGGGTGTGGACGGGGTCGTCGGGGTGGTGGCCGGGGCCGGCGGCGGGGTCGGTTCCGCCGGGATGGTCTCCTCGCCCGGCGGGACGGCCCGCGCCTGGGTGGTGGGCGCGGCGGCCGGCGTGCCGGAGGGCCGGTGCAGCACGAGCGCGGTGGCGCCCAGGACCAGCGCGGTCACCGCCAGTGCCGTGAGCATGCCAAGGGCCACTCTCCGGCGCGGTCGGCGACGTCTGCGGCCGCCGTTTCGGTGCGGGGCGGCTCGCCTGGCGGCGGGTCGGGCTGCGGGCACGATCGTCACCTTGGCATGGCGAACGGGTGAATGTCCACATACCCGGTATGCAGATCGCGTAACGGGGTGTCGGACGGGTGCCGGCCGGGGTGCGGACCCGGGGCCGGGCCGCACCGAACGCCCCGCACGGGCCCGTCGACCACGGTGCGGCGGTTGACCCCTGCGTCTCGGGTGGCAGACTTCAGGGCATGGCGATTCACAGGAATCTTCTCGACGGCCCCGAACCGACCCTCCTGCCCGAGGAGGAGCGTCCCTACCGGATGCTGGCGGAGGAGTCGGCCTCACCGACCCAGGTGGCGGCCGAGTTCCCGACCTTCTGCCTGGCCTGGGCGATGCTCGCCGACGACGCCAACGCGGCCGGCCGGTACGTCGAGTCGTACGCCTACGCCCGCACCGGCTACCACCGCGGTCTGGACGCGCTGCGGCGCAACGGCTGGAAGGGCCACGGCCCGGTGCCGTGGGAGCACCGCGGCAACCGCGGCTTCCTGCGCTGCCTGGCCGCGCTCGCGCGGGCGGCCGGCGCGATCAAGGAGACCGAGGAGGAGGCCCGCTGCTGGCAGTTCCTGAAGGACAGCAGCGCGGAGGCGTACGCGGAGCTCAAGCAGTAGGAACCCCAGGAACCCGAGACACGGGTGCCCCCGGCGGAGGACCGCCGGGGGCACCCGTGTCTCACGCGGCCGCCGCGTCGACTTCACGCGGCCGCCGGGCTCACTTCAGGCGCTTGCCGGCCGAACGCAGCTGCTCGGCGGCCTCGAGCACGCGCGCGGCCATGCCGGCCTCGGCGAGCTTGCCCCAGGTGCGCGGGTCGTAGGTGTTCTTCTTGCCGACCTCGCCGTCGACCTTCAGCACGCCGTCGTAGTTGGCGAACATGTGGCCGGCGACCGGGCGGGTGAAGGCGTACTGGGTGTCGGTGTCCAGGTTCATCTTCACGACGCCGTTCTCCAGCGCGGTGGCGATCTCCTCGGCGGTGGAACCCGAGCCGCCGTGGAAGACGAAGTCGAACGGGTCGGTCTTGCCGTACTGCTTGCCGATCGCGTCCTGCAGCTCGCGCAGCAGCTCCGGCTTCAGCACGACGTTGCCCGGCTTGTACACGCCGTGCACGTTGCCGAACGAGGCGGCCAGCAGGTAGCGGCCCTGCTCGCCCAGGCCCAGGGCCTCGGCGGTGCGCACGGCGTCGTTGACGGTGGTGTACAGCTCGTCGTTGATCTCGTGGGTGACGCCGTCCTCCTCGCCACCGGTCGGGGTGATCTCGACCTCAAGGATGATCTTGGCGGCGGCGGCCTGGGCCAGCAGCTCCTTGGCGATCTCCAGGTTGTCGGAGAGGGTCTCGGCGGAGCCGTCCCACATGTGCGACTGGAACAGCGGGTTCTCACCCTTGGCCACGCGCTCGGCGGAGACCGCCAGCAGCGGGCGGACGTAGCCGTCCAGCTTGTCCTTCGGGCAGTGGTCGGTGTGCAGCGCGACGGTGATGTCGTACTTGGCGGCGACGATGTGGGCGAACTCGGCGAGCGCGACCGCGCCGGTCACCATGTCCTTCTTGTGCTGGCCGCCCAGGAACTCCGCGCCACCGGTCGAGATCTGGATGATGCCGTCGCTCTCGGCCTCGGCGAAACCACGCAGCGCGGCGTGCAGGGTCTGCGACGACGTGACGTTGATCGCCGGGTAGGCGAACTTGCCCGCCTTGGCCCGGTCCAGCATCTCGTTGTAGACCTCGGGAGTTGCGATGGGCATGCGATCCGCTCCTGTCGGGTTGCGGCGTACGGACGGTGCTGTCCGACGCTGTGTACGCCTTCGTGACGACTCCGTGCCGGCCCGCCGACGCGCTGCGTTGCGGTGTGGCTCTCCGGCACCAAGGTTCGAGGCGACCTCCGCGGTGCGGCCATGAGGGTGGTGGGCCGCCGCGGACCGGACGCCTCGGCCATCTTCCCAGACTCGTGCCCGCAGGTCAGCAGGAGCCCGCCTGTCGGAACACCGCCCGGTGCGGCCGGTGGGGCGGGTGGGGCGGGACGCCGCGAAGGGCCCGGTCAGCAGCCTCCGGGGCACGGGACGCCCGCTCGCCCGCAAGGTACGCCCGCTATCCTGCGCCCGTGGACTACAACCAGCTGGCCGTCAACCTGCTCGACGCCAAATCCCTGATCTCGTCCCTCGGCGCCATCGGGCTGATCGCGATCATCTTCGCGGAGACCGGCCTGCTGGTCGGCTTCTTCTTCCCCGGTGACTCGCTGCTGATCCTCGCGGGCGTCGCCGCCTCGAACGCCGCCTCGTCGGTGCTCGGCGAGGGTGCCAAGCTGCCGATCGCGGTGCTGCTCATCGGCTGCCCGATCGCGGCGATCGCCGGCGCCCAGCTGGGGCACCTGATCGGTGCCAAGATCGGGCCGAAGATGTTCGACAAGCCGGATTCGAAGATCTTCCGCCGTGAGTACGTGCTGAAGGCGGAGGAGTACTTCAACAAGTTCGGCTCCGGCAAGGCCGTGGTGCTGGCGCGCTTCATGCCGATCATCCGCACCTTCCTGAACCCGGTCGCCGGCACCCTGGAGATGCCCGCCAAGACCTTCTTCGTGTGGAACGTCGTCGGCGGTGTGCTCTGGACCGAGTCCATGCTGCTGATCGGCTACTTCTTCGGCGACGCGCTCGCCCCGGTGATCGACAAGTACCTGATCCCGGCGGTGCTGCTGATCGTGCTGCTGTCGATCTCGCCGGTCCTGATCGAGGTCATGCGCGAGCGGAAGAAGAAGAAGGCGGGCGGCGCCGACAACATCGACGAGACCACCGCGCAGGCCGGCGGCGGGCGGCACCGGCGGGGCTGAGCGCCCGGCGCGCACGGACGGCGGAGGGCCGGGTCCGTTCCACGTGTTTCACGTGAAACGGACCCGGCCCTCCGTGGTCTGCCGACGTCTCCGCCCGTGGGGCCGGAGGCGTCAGAGGGGTCAGAGCGCCAGGTCGTCCAGGGTGTACGCGGTCACGTACGCCAGGCCCTGCTCCTCGACGGCGCCCGCGCCGCCGCGCTCCACGATCACCGCGACGCCGACCACCTCGGCGCCCGCCTCGCGCAGCGCCTCGACGGCGGTCAGCACCGAGCCGCCGGTGGTGGAGGTGTCCTCGACCGCCAGCACCCGGCGGCCCTTCACCTCGGGGCCCTCGATCCGGCGCTGCAGGCCGTGCGCCTTGCCGGCCTTGCGGACCACGAAGGCGTCCAGCTTCTGCCCGCGCGCGGCGGCGGCGTGCAGCATCGAGGTGGCCACCGGGTCGGCGCCCAGGGTCAGGCCGCCGACGGCGTCGTACTCCAGGTGGGAGGTCGCGTCCAGCATCACCCGGCCGACCAGCGGGGCGGCCTCGCCGTCCAGCGTGATCCGGCGCAGGTCGACGTAGTAGTCGGCCTCCTTGCCGGAGGAGAGGGTGACCTTGCCGTGCACGACGGCCTTGTCCTTGATCTGTGCCAGCAGGGCGTCGCGGTCGTTGCTCATGAGCGTTCAGTCTAGGGCCTGGCGACGCCCCCGGCGCTCCCGGTCAGCGGCGGCGCAACGCTCTCACCAGCACCACGGCACCGCCCAGCAGCGCCACCGAGCCGCCGATCACCCACGGCACCGCGCTGCGGCCGCCGGTGCCCGGCACCACGATCCCGCCCGCCTCGCCACCCCAGCGGGACGCCGCCCGGGCCCGCGCGCTGCGGGCCGGCAGCGCCGGGGCGTACGGGCCGCGCGGCGGGGCGTGGTCCACCTCCTCGGCGGACCGGCCGACGATGCTGCGGCGCACCGGGCCGGAGAGCACCGGCTCCTCCTCGTACGCGAAGAGCGGCTCGACGGGGATCTCCTCGGCGACGGCGTCCGGCGCGCCGGAGGCTTCCTCGACGTCGTCCGCCGCCTCGACGGCGTTGCCGTCGGCGGACTCGGCCCCGCCGTCGTCCTCGTCCTCGTCGTCGTTGGCGGATCCGGTGGGGAGGCCGAAGCGCTCGGCGTCGGCGTCGGAGAAGGCGATCAGGTCGGAGAGGTCGTCTTCGAGGTCGTCGCCGGGCTGGTCCTGGCGGTCCTCCAGGAAGACCACCTCGGCGGTCCCGGCCGCGGAGTCCTGCTCCTGCGCCTGGTCGTGGTCCTGGTCGTTGCCCTCGTCCTGGTCCTGGGCCTGCGCACCCTCCGGCGCGACCAGGGCGGCCGCGAACCGGTCCAGCAGACGGCGGCCGGTGGTGTCGAGGGTCTCCGCGTCGAACTCGGTCAGCCGGCCGGTGGCGCTCAGGTCGCCGGTGAAGCGGATCGCGGCGGTGCCGTCCTCGGCGCCGTCCGCGACACTGACCCGGACGGTGGCGGTCGCCTCACCGCTGCCCCGGGCCTCCTCGCCCTCGGCGAGTACGGTCAGCACGCCCTCGCGGCCCTCGATCAGCGACAGCACGCCCTTGTACGTGATCGTGGAGCCGCCGATCCGCAGCTTCAGCCGCCCGCCGATCTCCTCGGCGGGGCCGCCCCCGACCGCGGCCGGCTCGGTGCTCAGCCCCGGCACACTCCGCGCCAGCAGTGCCGGATCCTGCAAGGCCTGCCGCACCAGCTCGGCGGACATCGGGACGACAACCTCATGCTCCATGTCACGGAGCCTACCGACCGAACCCCGCCCGGTCCCTACCCACCACCACCAGACTTTTCCCTCCCCACCCGCCCCGCCACCCCGCCCCGCCACCCCGCCCCGCCACCCCGCCCGGGCCCACCGCCCTCCCGCGCCCGGCGGCTGAGCGGGCCCGGCGGTTCCTCCGGCGGCGCCGGCCGGTGGTGCGGCTGCCGTTGGCGGCTCGGGCCCGGGGTCGGGCGGCCTCCGGTCAGTGGGGGCTGAGGAGGGTGAGGGCAGCGGGGGGGTGGGCCGGACGCCGGGCGGTGAGGCGGGCGGCGGAGGTGCGGAGGGTGTCGGGGGTGAGCGCGCGGGGCGGTGGGGCGTCGGGGGCGAGGGTGAGCGGCGGGCGGGTGGCGGCGGCGAGGAGGTAGTGCTGGGCGGTGTCCGGGGGGCCCGGGCGGCAGGTGGCGCTGGGGCTGCCCGGGACGGCGTACGGCGTGGTCTGCAGTCCGGCCGTCCGCAGGCCGGAGTCGATCCGCCAGAGGCCGTCCGGGTCGCTGCCGGCCCGGACGGCGATCCGGCCGCCGGGGGAGAGCAGCCGGGCGGCGAGGCCGTAGAACTCCTGGGAGTGGAACTTGACCGGTCCGCCGTCGGACGGCGCGGGCAGGTCGGCGAGCACCACGTCGTACGGTCCGTCGCCGCCGGCGGCCCCCGGATCCGTACCCGTACCCGTGGCCGCGTCCGTTCCCCCCTCCGCCCTCGCGTCCGCGCCGCGCAGCCAGGCCATCGGGTCGGCGGTGGTGGTGCGGACCCGGGGGTCGTCCAGGGAGTGGTCGCCGAGGGCGGCGAGTCCGGGGTCGGTGCGGGCGAGCCGGGCCAGGGCGGGGTCGGCGTCGACCAGCCGGACGACGCGGACGCCGCGGTGCCGCAGCACCTCCCGCAGGGCGAGCCCGTCGCCGCCGCCGAGCAGCAGCACGCGGGTGTCCGGGCCGGCGGCCATGGCCGGGTGGACCAGGCCCTCGCCGGCCCGGTACTCGTCGGGCCCGCAGACCGCGAGCCGTCCGTCGAGGTAGAGCCGGAGCGGGCCCTCGGCGGGGCCGGTGAGCACGATCTCCTGGTACCGGCTGCGGGTGGCGTAGCGGACCTGGTCGCCGTAGAGGGCGTGCCGGGCGGCGCGTTCGATCGCGTCGGAGCCGGCCGCGGCGGCGGCGAGCAGGGCGAGGACGAGCAGGCAGCCGGCCCAGAGCAGCCGTCGTATCCGCGGTGCGGGCTCCTCGCGGAAGAGCCAGAGGACGACGGCGGAGCCGGCGACGGTGTTGACGGCGCCGGTGAGGAGCGCGCCGTCGCCGGGGCCGAGCGCGGGCAGGATCAGGAACGGGAAGGCGAGGCCGCCGATCAGCGCGCCCACGTAGTCGGCGGCGAACAGGTCGGCCGCGGCGCGGCCGGCGTCCTCGCGCCGGATCCGTTGGATGAGGGTCATCAGCAGGGGGATCTCGGCGCCGATCAGGATGCCGATCAGGCAGGTGAGGGCGACCATGGCGGCCTGGTAGCGGCCGAGCCAGGCCCAGCTGGAGTAGAGGGTGAGGACGGAGAGCCCGCCGGTGAGGGCGAGCGCGCACTCGACGAGGGCGAAGGCGGTGGCGGGCCGGCTGGTGAGCCGTTTGGCGAGCAGCGAGCCGAGGCCCATCGCGAACACCATGACGGAGAGCACGACGGAGGTCTGGGTGACGGTGTCCCCGAGCAGGTAGTCGCCGAGCGCGACCAGTTCGAGCTCGTAGACCAGTCCGCAGGCCGCGCAGACGAACGTGGCCATCAGGACGGTCAGCCGGGCGAGCCGGGGGCGGGAGCGCAGCCGGCATCGACGGCGGGTGGGCGGTGGGGCGAGGCCGTGCCCGGGCCGGGGTGGGGCGCCGTCGTCGAGGTCCACTCGCGGGCGTGCGGGCGGACCGGCCGGATGGTTGATCACGAACAAACGCTAGGGGACGTGCGGCACGGATAGCTGCGCCCATCCGACGGACAGTGAGTGTCGCCGGATTGACGAATCGTTCCTGCGTACGATTCGCAGGCTTGTGCTGTGTTGCGTATGTCCGGATCGGCGCTTCCGTCCGGGATCCCGGTGGTCTCGGTGGTTTTGGTGGTTTTGGTGGTCTCGGCGGTTCCGGCGGTCACGGGCCCGGCACCACGAGCGAGGAGCGGGTGCACACCAGTTGTCCCTCCTGCGGGTAGGCGTGCCAGGTCCGCCAGAGCAGGCGGTCCGCACCGCCCTGGGTGACCAGTGCGGTGAAGGCGCTCGGGTCGCCCGGGAAGACCCCGGCGAGACCGCGGGGGTGGCCCTCGACCAGAGCCAGCAGTTCCTGCGCGCGGGCCGCGAAGTCGTGCGGCGGCAGCGCCTCGATCCGGGCGGCGAACTCGTACTCCCAGCCGCCGACCTGCTTGGCGACCCGGGCCGGCAGCGGGGTGCGGCGGCCGGGCAGACACGCGACGGTCTCCAGGCACCGGCCGGGACCGGCGTCGATCACCACCTGGTGCGAGGCGCCCAGCAGCCGCAGCTGGAGGGTGCCGGTCGTGCCCGGACGGCCGCCTCCGTCGAGTCTCAGGTCGCGGACCGCGAGCGCGGGCAGCGGTTCGCCGCCGAGGCACCAGGCCAGGTCACCGGCGCGGGTGTCCGTGTAGGAGGTCTGCAGTGTGGTGAGCATGCTCGGCTCCGCGTTTCAGCTCCGTGCGCGCCCGCCGAGCAGCAGCGAGTAGGCCCTCCGCGATGGCGAGGCTGTTCGTGGCTGTGCGGCCCTGGGCGCGGCCGACCGTGGAAGGAAGGATTCCGGCTGGAGATTCAGCAGCAGAGAAGCACGAATACGCCAGGCCCGCCGGTGATTTACCCAACTTTGTCAAGCATTCACCGTTTCGAGCACACCTGCTTCCCGACTCTGATCGACCCGGTGTGCGACTTTGCACAGCGCGCGCCCCTGCCACCGGGTCACGCGCCGTGCGCGCCGGTCGTGCGCCCTTCGCACATGTCACACGCCGTCGCCCTCCACGCGCGGAGCGGGGAGGGCGACGGAGAGGTGCCGGAAGGGGCGTCAGGTGCGTCGCGCGGGCAATGAACGGCCATTCTGATCAAGCGAGTTGAGGGTACTTCAGAACCGTTTCCGAGGTGGAGTCGCTCCTGTCCGAAGGGCGTGAAAGGGAGCGCGCGAGCCGACATGCGCGCCGCCTGCGGGCCACGGACTCCCGGAGCACGTCACCCCCTTTGCAGAAAGTGCAGCGGATCAGGCTAAGGGCGGCGTCGAAACGGGGGCGGCGCCGACGTGGGTGACACTCATTCGCGTGCGACGGACCAGCCTCCGCGCTTTCTCCGGCGTTGGCTGTGGCGTCCTGGCGGGTCGTCCGGCGGCTCGGGTACGTCACTGCCGGCCCGTGCGTGGTCACGGCGTGACGATGGCGAAGTCCGGGTCGGGGGCGTCGAGGGACGCGAGCAGACGCCCGATCACGCCCTGGTCGCCGTCGACGGTGATGCCGGCCCCGGCGAGAGCGTCGGGGTCCGCGCCGGCGGTGGCGACGGCGGGAAGTGCGGCGGCTGGCATGTGGAGCACGGCGTCGGCCGGGGTGTTCTGCGCCGCGGCGGTGTGGGTGAGCACTCCGTTGCGCAGCACCAGGCGGTGGCGGACGCCGGTGTCGGTCAGGTGGAGGTCGAGCGTGAGGTGCTCGTGCCAGCACCGTGGGCCGTTCACGCGGACCGCGAGGGCGTCGAAGAGCTGCTCGGGGGTGAGCTGGGCGAGCACATCGGGGGTGATGGGCGAGGCGGGGGTGCCGAAGCCGCCGTGGCGCAGCTCGTGCGCTCCGGAGAGGTAGGCGCAGCGCCAGGTGCCGTTCTCCGCGCCGTAGCCGAGTTGCTCGTAGGTGTCGGCGAGCAGCTCCCGTGCGGCTTCGTGCTCCGGCTGTGCGAACACGACGTGGTCGAGCACCTCGGCGACCCAGCGGAGGTCGCCGGCGGCGTACGAGGCCCTGGCCTTGTCCACGACGGCGTCGGCGCCGCCCATGTAGTCGAGGTACCGGTGGGCCGCTTCGACGGGCGGGTGCGGCCACAGGTGCGCCGGGTTGCCGTCGTACCAGCCCATGTAGCGCTGGTAGACCGCCTTGACGTTGTGGCTCACCGAGCCGTAGTACCCGTGGGCGTGCCAGGCGGCGTGCAGTGCGGGCGGCAGCTCGATCGCCTCGGCGATCTCGGCGCCGGTCATTCCCCGGTTGAGCATCCGCAGTGTCTGGTCGTGCAGGTAGGCGTAGAGGTCGCGCTGCAGTGCCAGGAACTCCACGGCCCGCTCGCGGCCCCAGGTCGGCCAGTGATGGGATGCGAACACGACGTCGAGGTCGGCGCCGAACAGGTCGATCGCCTCGGTCAGGTAGCCGGCCCAGACGTGCGGGTCGCGGACCAGGGCGCCGCGGATGGTGAGGATGTTGTGCAGCACGTGGGTCGCGTTCTCCGCGGCGCACAACGCGTGCGGCTCCGGGAAGTGGACGTGCATCTCGGCCGGCGCTTCGCTGTCCGGCGTCATCTGGAACACCATCCGGACGCCGTCGACGACCTCCTCCTGTCCGGTCGTCGAGATGGAGAGCGTCGGCGGGACGACGGTGAGGTAGCCGGTGGACGTGGTCTGGCCGAGCCCCGTCCCGACCTGGCCCCGCGGTCCGCGCGGGAGCGCGGCTCCGTACATGTACCCGGCCCGGCGGGCCATCGCGGTGCCGGCGAAGACGTTCTCGCTGACTGCGTGTTCGATGAACCCTTCCGGCGCCACGATCGGTACCCGGCCGTTGTCCAGATCGTCCTGCGACACCACCCCGCGGACTCCGCCGAAGTGGTCGGCGTGACTGTGCGTGTAGATCACCCCGGTGACCGGACGGTCGCCGCGGTGGCGGCGGTACAGGCCGAGCGCGGCGGCGGCCGTCTCCACGGAGATCAGCGGATCGATCACGATGATGCCGCGCTCGCCTTCGACGAAGCTCACGTTGGACAGGTCCAGCCCGCGGACCTGGTAGATCCCCGGAGTCACCTCGAACAGGCCGTGGAGGGCTGTCAGCGTCGACTGGCGCCACAGGCTGGGATTCACCGTTGCCGGTGCGTCGCCGGTGAGGAACGCGTAGGAGTCGTTGTCCCACACCACCCGGCCCGCGGCATCCTTCACGACCGCGGGATCCAGCGCGCCGAGGAACCCGCGGCGCGCGTCGGCGAAGTCCTGCTCGTCACCCATCGGCAGCGACTTCGACAGCGCCTCGTGCGCCGCGAGGATCGGCGCGGTGGCCGGCTTCTGCGTCGTATCCATGATTCGTTCCTCCATGCGGATTCGACGACTCCAGCCCGGGCGCCTGCCGGGGTGCCTCCGGGGCGCCTGCCCAGTGCCGTCGAACGCGCACCGGGACCGGGCCTGCCGCAAGGACGCCCGGTCCGGGCTCCTAGGCGCCGAACGGTGCCGCCGTCGAGGTGGTCTCGGTGGCCCAGTCGACATCGTCGCTCACCGCGTCCAGGATGGCCTGGGCGTCGCCCCTGCCGAATGCCTCGTAGATCGCCTTGACAGTCGCGACATTGCTCTCGGCGCTCACGGACGGTCTCCTTCCTGCTCTGCGTCCCTGCTCCACGTCGTCGGTGACCGCGGCCGTTCCGACCACGTCGCGTCCGCGGCCACCGCCTCCAGTCAACCGCCGGGCGGGAGGCGCCGCATCTGCGCCTCGGCTGTCCCGGCGGCGGCGAACTCGCGGGGCGGTCCGGGCCAGGTCGGTCAGAGCTGCTGGAGCCGTGCCACCGCCTCGCTCAGGACCTCGTCCTTCTTGCAGAAGGTGAACCGGACCAGGCTCTGACCGGCTTCGGTGTTGTCGTAGAAGACGACGTTCGGGATCGCGACCACTCCGCAGCGCGCGGGCAGGGAACGGCAGAACTCCAGGCCGTCCTTCTCCCCGAGCGGAGTGATGTCGGTGGTGATGAAGTACGTGCCCTCGGGGGTGAAGACGCGGAGGCCGGCCGCTGAGAGGCCGTCAACCAGCAGGTCCCGCTTGCGGAGCAGGTCGGCGCGGAGGGTGTCGAAGTACGTGTCGGGCAGCCGCAGCGCCTCGGCGACGGCGTACTGGAAGGGGCCGGCACTGACGTAGGTGAGGTACTGCTTCGCCGTGCGGACCGCCGAGACGAGGGCCGGGCTCGCGGTGACCCAGCCGACCTTCCATCCCGTGTACGAGAAGGTCTTGCCGGCCGAGGAGATGGTGACGGTGCGCTCGCGCATGCCGGGCAGGGCGGCGATCGGGTGGTGGGCGGCTGTGCCGAAGACCAGGTGCTCGTACACCTCGTCGGTGACCACCAACAGGTCGTGCTCGACGGCGAGTTCGGCGATGGTGGCGAGCTCGTCGGCGGTCAGCACGGTGCCGGTGGGGTTGTGCGGGGTGTTGATCAGCAGCAGCCGGGTGCGCGGGGTGATCAGCGCGCGCAGCTGGTCCAGGTCGGGCCGGAAGGTCGGGACCCGGAGGGTGAGCGGGACGCGGACGGCGCCGGCCATGGCGATGCAGGCGGCGTACGAGTCGTAAAACGGCTCGAACGCGATCACCTCGTCGCCGGGTTCGAGCAGGGCCAGCAGGGCCGCCGCGATCGCCTCGGTAGCTCCGGCGGTGACCAGCACCTCAGCATCCGGGTCGTACGACAGGCCGTAGAAGCGCTGCTGGTGCTCGGCGATGGCTTGCCGCATCTCAGGGATACCGGGGCCAGGCGGGTACTGGTTGCCGTGGCCCTCGCGCAGGGCGCGCACGGCCGCCTCGCGGACCTCCTCAGGCCCATCTGTGTCAGGGAAGCCCTGCCCAAGGTTGATCGAGCCGGTGGCAGTGGCCAGGGCGGACATCTCGGCGAAGATCGTCGTTCCCATGCCGGCCAGTCGGCGGTTCAGCAGCGGCCTGGTACCCATCTCGGCTCCTCACGGCTCGTCGTGAGGGCCATCCTCTGATGGTTGGCGGGGGATGGACAAGCACGCACAACCCGCCGACCCAGTAATCCAACTGGTGCCGTAGCCGGGCCGGTGGCAACCCAGGCATATAGGATCACCGCCGCCAAGGTTGAACGGCTGGCCGCAGGGGAGGCGGAGGAGCGCGTGAACCAGTGCACCACCATGACGAAGGCGGGGACTCGCTGCCGGAACAAGCTGATGCCCTGGTACGGCATCGGCGAGCACCCAGGAGTGTGCGCACGGCACGCCACCGCCGAACAGACCGCAGCATCGACAGCGGCGCTCGATATGCCCCTTGACGTCGCCAGCGCGGATCCAGCTGCCCCGTTTCCCGACGTGTCTATCACGCCCCAGCGCCTCATCTGCTCCGTCTCGGCTGGCTGGGTCGCCAAGATCCGTGGCACGAACGAGAAGTACGTGTACGCGCGCACCTTCCTCAGCCGGAGCGGCCAGCCCTACGGTTGGCCGCTCCGCGGTAACGGCCTCTACGAGTGCCGAGAGATCGGCCCGTACGGGAGGTTCTCGTGCTTCTTCGTGGTCAAGGGCCTGTTTCGCCGCCGAGTGGAGCTGGTGTTGCCGGAGATTGCTGCGCGTCTCGCTCGTCGGCTGGGCCCGAAGGGTGCTGATTCCTGATGCTGTCCAGGAAGGCCATCAGCCCATAACAGGGCAGGCCCGGTACATCACGTATGCCCACGGGGGTACCTCTATGAGCCTGGGGGATGGCCGAATCGGGTTGCCGCAGTCGACCCAAAACCTTGATTGTCAGTCTACTTGAGTACCATCTCTGCATGCCTGCCAAGCGAGCTAATGTGCGACGTGAGCTGCAGCCCGCGATGCTGTGGAAGCCGGGAATTGCTGCGCGATACCTACTTTCCGAGCAGTGCTGATGGAGATGCCCACATCGTTGCGGCACCAGTCAGAGCAGTAGCTGAGGGGGAGCTGGGATGACCAAGGTACGCGCCACAAGGGTCACCGAAAGGGCCGGGGTAAACGAGTTTCGCTCGTTGATGGAGTCTGCGGGTCACATCGTTCAAGAAATCGATGGGGGGAATGACCAAGGTGAGGACTGCTACCTGAGCTTCACCAGGCTAGGGGAGCGGACAGGCGAGATCGTAGCTGTCCAGGTGAAGAGTGGCGGAGCTTATAGGCGACCCGTCGGATACGGAATTCCATGCCGTAATCATCTCAGAGATTGGACCCTGAGCCGGATTCCAGTGATCGGTGTTGTCTATGACCCGGAGCTGCGCAAGCTGTTCTGGGTTAATATGACCGAACACCTCCTGGAACGGGTTGGTCGGGGTGAGACTCCGAAGAGCGTTCCGATTGGTGAGACTGAAATCCTTGACGCGACCACCGTGGCTCATTTCGTAGCCAGCGTGTCGCGCTTTATAGAGACGCGTGACGGGGCAATGCCATATGCCCCAAGGACCTTTCCGCAGGTGATCGGACGTGCGGTGCGGCGGCTCGGCAGTCACAGGGCAGTTGCCGAGGTGCCGATCGGGGGGATTCCGTATGAGCTAGGGGTTGCCTCCGTTGACTTTCGTGAACGCCATCCCCGTTTCGATAGTCAAGCGGTCAAAGTGTCTTTCTTTATTGTCTTAATCTGCGCATTTATCATGGCGGGGCCGGGCTTGTATAAGGCCGCGGCTCGCGAGGATGACGGTTTGCTGTGGAATGGATGGATTTGGCTGATCGGGTTCTATGGGGCTGTGGCCTATCTGTACAGGGCGGGCAGCACGGATCCTGAGCGGAAAAGAGCCCGATTGATCTCCTGGTCGGCCCACCTTCTCCTGGCTTGCGGATGGTATGTGGGAGTGGGTGAAGAAATTGCCGCATGGCCGGTCAATTCAATGTTCAGTCAGGTATTTGTCTGGATGATGCCGGTGATCGCTCAGGCGCTGATCCTCTGTCTTGGGGCCTTCTATGCCGAGAAGGAATCCGGTCGAAGGAGGAGGTTGCGCGCAGCGTACCCAAAGGGTCTTCCAGGGGATGTCGACTAGTTCTCGCGCAGGCGTCGGTATCCGTGTATTGCGCGAATTGAGTTGCGATTCACCTTTCAGGGGTGCGCGCTTTCGCTGCGCGGCGCCTGTCCATGGCGGCGCGAATATAGCTGGCGAACAGCAACTTTAGGCCGAGTGATGGCACCAACGCTCCTGCAATAATCCATGTGGTTCCCCACCATGATTCGCTTTTTCCGTCATCAATCAATGGCAGCCAGAGAAAGTTGCTGACAATCAGCCCGAAGAACCTTCCGGTGTTGGCTGGCAGCCTCCCGGCGCGAAACTCAAAGAAGAGGGTTAGGGCCATGTAGAAGATGAAGCTATAGAGGCCCATGATCCATGGGGTTGGCGGCACGCCACTACCGTAATTATTTACGAAGCGCACCTGGTAGGGATACTCAAAGATCATGATCCCTACGAGGATCAGCAGGGGAATGATCCGTAGGTACTCGCGGGCGAAGCGTTTGATCTTGTCTTCGTGTCGTAGCGCAATCTCGGCCATCCCCTCATAGAGAGGGTTGGCGACGTCTGTCGACCTGGGCTCATATTTGCCGAGTCGGGCTTGGGCGGCTCCTGCGAATGTCTCCTCTTTCGTGGCCCCGCGAATTCTCATCCCTTCACTATCGATGTACATTTCAATTTCTGCGACGAATCCTCGGATGCTTTCCGTGGCCAGTTCGGAATCGGCGGGGATCTGGACCCATTTTGGGGCTTCTCCGGGAAGGTTAAGTCGGCGTGTAAGGTTCACCCAGAAGAGGCGGCCAGATTCCATGTCGTGTACCACTCCGAGGACCGGGATTCGACTTTCTTTCCAGTCGTGATAGTGATCCTCTACGGGAATGGCATACCCATTGGCCCGCTTGTACTTCTTGCCGCTCTTGACCTGGATCGCGACTACGTGTCCTGTCCTACGGCCGTTGCGAGTCAGGAGCACATGCATGTCTTCGCCGTGATCGTTGCCACCGTCGATCTCCTGGACGATGTGCTCGTGGTCTTCAAGGAGGGTGCGTAGCGCGTTCACGCCTGCCCGCTCGACTCGCCGACTTGGTCGGACAGATGCCATGTGACCCCCTCCCTGGTCACCGACACCTTACTTAGCGCCACTGACGAGCGGGATGAGTTTGTGGAGTACCGGCTCGCCAACCTGAGCTTGATGACCACCAGGTGGGGAGACAGCGGGTCGTGCTCAGCTAGCCAATGAATAGGTAGGCGAAGAGGGCTTGACCCAGCCGACCTTCCATCCCGTGTACGAGAAGGTCTTGCCGGCCGAGGAGATGGTGACGGTGCGCTCGCGCATGCCGGGCAGGGCGGCGATCGGGTGGTGGGCGGCTGTGCCGAAGACCAGGTGCTCGTACACCTCGTCGGTGACCACCAACAGGTCGTGCTCGACGGCGAGTTCGGCGATGGTGGCGAGCTCGTCGGCGGTCAGCACGGTGCCGGTGGGGTTGTGCGGGGTGTTGATCAGCAGCAGCCGGGTGCGCGGGGTGATCAGCGCGCGCAGCTGGTCCAGGTCGGGGCGGAACGAGGGGGCCCGCAGGGTGAGCGGGCGGCGGGTCGCGCCGGCCATCGCGATGCAGGCGGCGTAGGAGTCGTAGAAGGGCTCGAACGCGATCACCTCGTCGCCCGGCTCCAGCAGGGCCAGCAGGGCGGCGGCGATCGCCTCGGTCGCGCCGGCGGTGACCAGCACCTCGGTGTCCGGGTCGTACGTCAGGCCGTGGAAGCGCTGCTGGTGCTCGGCGATGGCGGTGCGCAGCTCGGGGATCCCGGGGCCGGGCGGGTACTGGTTGCCGTGGCCCTCCCGCAACGCCCGCACCGCCGCCTCGCGGATCTCCTCCGGCCCGTCGGTGTCGGGGAACCCCTGTCCCAGGTTGATCGAGCCGGTGGCCGTGGCCAACGCGGACATCTCCGCGAAGATCGTCGTGCCCATCCCCGCCAACCTGCGGTTCAGCAGCGGCCTCGTACCCATCAGCGGCTCCTCACGGCTCGTCGTCAGGGCCATCCTCCAGGGTCGGGTGACGGACGCCAAGACCCGGCGCGGCGGGCGGGCGGGGCGGCGGCAAGATCCTTGACAGGCGGGTGTCTCGGGGTCAAAGTAAGTAAACATTCACTTTGGAGGTGTGTGATGGCTCGAACGAGCCAGCGGCCGGCGATCCATGCCGCGGCCCTCGCCTGTTTCGCCGAGCGGGGCTACGACGCGACGCGGACGCGGCACATCGCCGAGCGGGCCGGGGTTTCCGAGGCGGCGCTGTACCGGCACTACCCGTCGAAGGAGGCCATCGCCCGGGAGCTCTACACCGAGGCCGTGCAGGGGTACGCGCTGGCGCTCAGCGCCGTCGCGGACGGGCCGGGTACGGCGGTCGAGAGGCTGGCCGGCGTCGTGCGCGCGATGCTGGCGGCCTACCGCAGGCGGCCGCACGCGTTCCTGTTCGCCCTGTACAACACCGGCTCGCTGATGCCCCGGCTGCCCGAGGGCAGTGCCTACCCGCTGCACGTGATCGAGCGGTTGATCACGCAGGCGCAGCGGGAGGGGGAGGTCAGGGACGGGCCGGCCAACCTGCTGGCGGCCGTCTTCGCGGGCTGCGTCCTGCAGCCGATCACCGTCGCCACCCTGTCGCGGGCCGGAGCGCTGGACCTGCTCACCGGCACCGCGCACGACCACATCATCGAGGAGGCGGCACTCGCCGCCGTGAGGAGCCACCCCCGTGCCGTCGACGACCACTGACACCCGTCCCGGACGCCCGCGCCCCGGGCGCTTCTCGAGCCTGGTCAGCGGGCGCAACGCGCTGTTCGCCCTCGCCTGCTTCGCTGCCGTGATGACGGTGATGTTCGTCGCCACGACCCGCTTCTACGACGCGCACGGGGTCGGGATCCTCAACCTGCTCGGCGCCCGCAACGCCGCCGATCCCCGCAGCGGCGGCTACAGCGCCGACACCGCCTACAGCTGGCTCGGTGCGTACGGCGCCGACGGCCGCCGGGACCACCTGCTGATCCTGCTGCTCGACCTGCCGCTCATGACGTCCTTCGCCGCGTTCGCCTCGATCACCCTGCGCTGGGCGGTGCCCCGGGCCGGCCGCCGGCTGCGCACGGCCTTCGTCGTGGTGCCGCTCGCGGCCGTGGCCTTCAACCTGCTCGAAGACCTCGGTCTGACCGCCCTCCTGCTGAGCTACCCCACCCGCTTCGACGGGCTGGCCGTGGCGATCAGCACCGTCAACGGCCTGAAGTCGCTCTGCTACGCGGTCAGCCTGTTCGCCGTCGTCGGCACGGCCGGAGCCCGACTCCTCACCGTGCGCGGTCGGCGCTGCCGGCTCGCCGACCAGTCCTGAGCGCCGGGTCCGGGAGGAGCACGTCGGGAACACCCCGGCGCCACCCCGGCGGCGGCCGGGCGTCACCCGGGCAGCATCTCCCGGTACGCGACCCCGATCTCGGCGATGCTCCGGGCCAGGCCCGGGCCGCCGACCGTGGCGTAGCTGAGGACGAGCGCGGGAGGGCGGGTGGTGTCGGCGAGGGTGTAGAACCGCCCGCCGCGGACGAGCACGGACCGTGTCCGGGCGGCGCGGACGACCAGGTCCTCGTCGAGTTCGGCGGGCAGTTCGACGTACGCCTGCAGCCCGCCGTCGCCGCCGAGCATCCGGGCCCCCGGAAGGTGCTGCGAGGTCTCCTGCCGGACCACATCGCGGCGCTTGTGGAACTCGGCGCGCAGCCTGCGCTGGTGGCGGTCCAGGGCGCCGGTGTCGATGAAGTGGGCGAAGGCGAGCTGTTCGAGGCCCGAGCAGCCGATGTCCCAGCCGGCGCGCAAGTGCTCGATGGAGGCCATGAGTTCGGACGGGGCGGCGAGCCAGCCCAGTCGCAGGGCGGGGGCCAGGATCTTGCTGGCGCTGCCCGCGTACACCACCCGGTCGGGCGCCAGGATCTGCAACGCCGGCGGCTGGCCGGAACGGGGTGAATAGGCGTTGTCGTAGTCGTCCTCGACCACGTAGCCGTCCACCCCGCGGGCCCAGGCGATCAGGCTCTCGCGGCGCCCGGGGCTGAGGCGCGCGCCGGTGGGGAAGTGGTGACCGGGGGTGGTGAGGACGGCGCGGGCCCCGCTGCGTTCGAGCAGGTCGACGCGCAGGCCCTCGGCGTCCACGGGGATGCCGACCGGGCGCAGTCCGGCGCTGGCGATGAACTCCCACTCGCCCGGGTGGCCCGGGTCCTCCACGGCCAGCGTGCGGTGGCCGCGGTCGCTGAGGACCCGGCAGAGCAGGGCCAGTCCCTGGGCGAAGCCGGCGGTGACCATCAGGTCCTCGGGCCGGGTGCGGACGCCCCTGACCCGGCCGAGGTACCCGGCCAGGATGCGCCTGGTCAGCGGCACCCCGGCGGGCGGGGAGTAGCCGAGTTCGTGACGGTTGGCGTTGCTGAGCGCGGCGGTCACGCAGCGGATCCACTCCTTCCGGGGGAAGGCCAGGACGTTGGAGGTGCCGGTCCGCAGGTCCCAGGCGGCCTCGGTCGGGTCGTGGTCGGCGGTGAGGGCGGAGCCGGCCGGTGTCGCACCGTCGACGTCCGCGGCGACGGTCGTGCCCGAGCCCCGACGGGTCGTCAGGTAGCCCTCGGCGGAAAGCTGTTCGTACGCCTCCACCACGACGCTGCGCGACACCCCGAGGTCGTTGGCGAGCTGCCGGCTGGAAGGGATCCGGGTGCCGGGGCGGAGCGTACCGTCCTCGATGAGGCAGCGAACCGAGTTGCGCACCTGGACGGCCAGGGCCGGGCGCGAGGTGCGGTCAACGTTGAGGGCCAGATGCCAGGACAAGTGGTCTGCTCTCCGACTGTCGAAGTGGTATGGACCGAACATTCACACGTTTGGTGGACTCATGTCACACAGGCATTCGCCAGGCGCGGGAGGCGCAAGGGGGGAACGGATGCGCCGCCGGAGAGGCGGCCGGCGTTGGCGGATGCGGGGTCGGAATCAGTGCGCGGACGGCGCGTCGGCCCAGCCGAAGTCGTCCACCTGGCAGGGGACATGGGCCAGGCAGGTGAGAAGGGCTCACGCAACGTGCACAACTCATCAGTAACAAGTATGTCCGTTCGGGTGATCTCCACCAGCCTCCCGGCGGTGGACCAACTGAGGCTCTATCAGGCCCTCGCTCGTTCCCGTGAGCAGCACGACCTCTACCTGCTGGAGAGCCTGGACGGGCCGGACCAGGACCGGAACGCGACGGTCATCGGCTGGGGGCGCCTCGCGGAGCTGCGGGTCTTCGCGGACCGGGTGGAGCTGACGGCCGACGGAGGGATCGGGGCCGTCCTGGCCGCCGCCGTCTCGGCCGTCGCCGGTCCGGCCCGGACCGCGTCCGACGACACCCGGGCCCGGACCGCGTCCGGCGATACCCGGGTGTGGGACGTCGCGGGCCCGCAGCACGTGTGGCGCGTCCTGCGCGCCGCCCAGGCGGCGTTCACCGTCGACACCGAGGTGCCGACCGACACCTTCGCCTTCGGCTTCCTCACCACGCTGGCCTACGAGGCCGCCTGGGACATGGAGGAACTCCCGCGGAACCAGGCCGAGTCGGGCCTGCCGCGGTGCACGCTGACGCTGTTCCGGGACACCGTCTGGCACGACCTGCGCAGCGGCGCGGTGCGCCACCTGACCGCACGCGGAGAACACCTGCCGGCCGGCTCGGGAGGCCTGCCCCCGGAGGTCCTGGCCGAGGCGACGGCCTCCGGCCACGAGGCCGGCGTACCCGCCGCGCCGGCGCCGGTGTCCGTCCGGGACACCATGGACGAGGAGACGTTCGGCACCCTGGCGAAACGGTGCCTCGGCCACATCGAGGTGGGTGACAGCTACCAGATCCAGATCGGCCACCGCATCGAGGTCGAGACGCCGCTGACCCCGCTGGAGGTGTACCGGAGGCTGCGGCACCGCAACCCCTCTCCGTACATGTACCTCGCGCCCTGGGCCGGCGGCACCGTGATCGGTGCGAGCCCCGAGCTGTTCGTGCGGATCCAGGACGGCCGGATCTCGATGCGGCCGATCGCGGGCACCGCGCCGCGCGCGGCCGATCCCGCGCAGGACGCCCTGCGGGTGGACGAGTTGCGGGAGAGCGCCAAGGAACAGGCCGAGCACGTGATGCTGGTCGACCTGTGCCGCAACGACATCGGCCGGGTCTGCGTGCCCGGCACGCTGGCGGTCGACACGATGATGGAGGTCGAGCCGTTCGCCTACGTCCACCACCTGGTCTCCACCGTCTCGGGTGAGGTCAGGGCGGGGACGGACGTCTGGGCGGCGATCTGCGCGACCTTCCCGGCGGGCACCATGACGGGCGCACCCAAGCTGCGCGCCATGGAGATCATCAACGAGCTCGAACGCAGCCCCCGGGGCATCTACGCCGGGGCACTCGGACTGGTGGACGTGCGCGGCTTCGCGGTCCTCGCGCTGTGCATCCGCACCGCCGTCCACGACGGACGGCGGTACACCACGCAGGCCTCGGCGGGCGTGGTCGCGGATTCCGAGCCGGCCGCCGAATGGCGCGAGACGCTGGCCAAACTGAGCGCCACCCACTGGGCGCTGACCGGACAGGAGCTGCTGCCGTGAAGGTCTTGCTGGTCGACGCGTACGACAGCTTCAGCCACATCATCGACCAGTACCTGCTCACCCTCGGGGCGCGGACGGAGGTGGTCCGCTCGCGCACCCGATCGGTCGAACAGCTGCTGGCGGACCAGCCCGACGCGGTGGTCCTGGGGCCGGGCCCCGGCCACCCGGCCGCCTCGGGGCACGTCGATCTGGTGCACGCGTTCGCGGGCCGGGTGCCGCTGCTGGGCGTCTGCCTGGGGCACCAGGCGATCGGCCTGGCCTACGGCGGGCGGATCGCCGTCGCCAAACACCTGATGCACGGCAAGACCAGCCGGGTGGAGCACGACGGGGCGGGGGTGTTCACGGGCGTCCGCGCACCGCTGACCGTCACCCGCTACCACTCGCTGATCGTCACCGACCCGCTGCCGCCGGAACTGGAGGTGACGGCGACCTCGCTGGACGACGGCTACGTGATGGGCGTGCGGCACCGCACGCTCGACGTCGAGGGGGTCCAGTTCCACCCCGAGAGCGCCATGACCGAGGAGGGCCTGCGGCTCTTCGACAACTTCCTGGACCGGGTGCGCAGTCGGCTCGTCGCCCACTGACGCGGGCGCCGTCAGCGGCGGTGGTTCCGCCCCGGGTGGTTCCCACCCGCTCCGGAGTTGACCGCTCACGCGCAAGTGGCACCACGGGATGCCCGGGAATTGGCCACAGCCGGAACCGCACTTCCTCAATACCGTCGGACACGTCATCAGTTCCCAGGCGCAAAGGACCCGCATCATGGACCGGACCGGCACTCTCGACGTCTCCATCGACGACGGCCTGCTGGCACTGGTACCCGGTTACGTGCTCGGCCTGATCGCGGTGCCCGCGGTCGAGGTCGTCAAGGGGGCCGAGGCCGTCGACGCCCTGCTCACGGACGCCGAGGACGAGCTCCACCGGGCCCGACTGGGCAAGTCCGACGTCTCGGCGCTGCCCGCCATCGACGCCTGGCGCGAGGCCTACCGCACCGTCGGCGCCAACCCCAACCGCTTCCCCTGCGCCGCGGAGTCGCTGCTGCGCAGGGTGGCCAAGGGCGACCGGCTGCCGCGGATCAACTCGCTGGTGGACCTGTGCAACGGCGTCTCGCTCGGCAGCCGGCTGCCCGTCGCCTCGTGCGACGTCGGCGACATCACCGGCGAGCTGGCCGTCCGGCGGGCGCACGGCGACGAGCGGTACCTGCCGCTCGGGGCACCGGAGGCCGCGGAGCACCCCGAGCCGGGGGAGGTCGTCTACGCCGACGGCCTGGGACGCGCCCACTCGCGGCGCTGGAACTGGCGGCAGAGCGACGTCATCAAGACCGACGTCGGCCACCGCCGGCTGGTGATCACCGTCGAGGCGGTGCACGAGGGCGGCCGGGAGGACGTGGAACGGGCGCTGACCCGCCTCGCCGGGGCGCTCGACGGCCTCGGCGCCGAGCGCCGGCAGCCCCTGGTCCTGGATGCCTCCGTGCCGCGGGCCGAGCTGTTCGCCGCCGAGTCGGCCGCTTCCGTCAACTAGGGCCCCGTCCGGGCCCGGTGCGAGGCCGGCGCCAAGCCAATTCCAGGAGAAACCGAATGAAGCGCTCGATCCTGATCGTCTACCGGCCCGCCGCCGGCCGGTACCTGGCCCAGTTCCGCAACGTGGTCGCGGCCGCCGCCGAACTCGGCGTCCGGTCCGTCGTCCTGATGCCCACCGGGGAGCAGGCCCCCGAGACCGAGGGACTGCCGGTCCACCGGGCGGACCTGGAGTCCACCACCGCCTTCCGCGCCGCCGTGGACGCGATCGTGGCCGAGTACCCGATCGAGCGGATCTTCCCGCTGTTCGAGGGGGACGTGCTGCCGGCCGCCCGGGCCCGCCGGGACCACGCGATCCCTGGCCTGACGCCCGATCAGGCCATCAACTTCCGCGACAAGAACGTGATGCACACCCGGGCCGAGGAGCTCGGCGTCCGGGTCGCCCGCTCCTGCCGTCCCGACACCCTCGGAGTGGTCGAGGAGTTCGCCGACCGGGTCGGCTACCCGGTGGTCATCAAGCCGTACGCGGGCTGGGCCTGCGGCAGCACCTACCGGGTGGACGACCGGACCCGGCTGTCCGAGGTCTGGCAGGAGATGGGCGACGACCGGCACGAGTACCGGGTCGAGGAGTTCGTCCACGGGACCGAGTTCCACGTCGACTCGCTGCTGCGGGACGGCGAGGTGGTCTTCGAACAGCTCTCCCGGTACACCTACTCGGTGCTGGAGTACCGCGACGAGCCGGGCGGCACGATCTCCCGCAAGTACGACCTCACCCCGCCGGAACAGCGGATCCTGGAGCTCAACGCCACCGTGCTGCGCGGCTTCGGGATGCGCACCGGTGTCGCGCACGCGGAGTTCTTCCTGCTGGACGACGGCGAGGTGGTCTTCGGCGAGGTCGGCGCCCGGGCCGGCGGCGGATCGATCGTCCCGGCCGTCCAGGCCGGGCGCGGCATCAACCTGGCCGGCGAGTGGGCCCGGCTCGAACTCGACCCGGACCACCGGACGGACGCCCGCCTCGGCCCCGAGATCGGCACCGAGTACCTGACCTCCGGCAGGTACGGGCGGATCACCGACATCAGCACGCCGGAGGAGCTGAAGGCGCTCGACAAGGTGCTGGACGCGGACGTCTGGAAGAGCGTCGGCGAGGTCCTGGCCCCGCCGGTCGCCTCCAACGACGTGCTCGGCTGGTACGTCTGCGAGGGCACCGACTACGACGACGTGCTCGCACGCTTCAAGACCATCCGGGACTCCTTCCGGGTCGAGACCGAACAGGCCTGACGTCACGCCAGAGAGGAGGCCGGCCCGATGTGGCTGACCCGGTTCAAAGAACTGCCGCTCCCACTGCGGGTGCTCTTCCTGGCATCCTTCGTCAACCGGGCGGGGATGTTCGTCTTCCCGCTGCTGGCCGTCTACCTGGTGCGCGGCAAGCAGTTGAGCACCGCCGAGGCCGGCCTGCTGATCTCGATCGGCTCGACCGGCCTGCTGGTCGGCAGCGTCCTCAGCGGACCGCTGTGCGACCTGCGCGGGCGCCGCACCGCGCTGGTCACCGCGCTGCTCCTGAACGCGGCGGGCTACCTGGGCCTCGCGGTGTTCGACGGGCCGCCGTGGACGTACGCGGTGCTGCTGTTCGTCGCGCTGGTCGGGATGGGCATGTTCAGCCCGGCCGCCAACACCCTGATCGCCGACCTGGCCACCCCGGAGCAACGGCCGTTCTCGTACACGGTCAGCTACATCGGGAACAACCTGGGGATGGGCATCGGCCCGCTGCTGGGCGGGGTGGCCGCCGCGTACTCGTACCACGTGATGTTCGCGGTCAACATCCTGGTCGGCCTGCTGTGCACCGCCGTGATCTGGATCTGGGTGCCCCGCGACACCCGCACCGGCGGCACCGCGCCCAAGGCCGACAAGCGCTCCGGGCCGCTCGGCCACGGCCACGTGCTGTGGCTGGTGCTCGCGTCCTTCTTCTACGTGGCACCGCTGATCGGCCTGGAGTACGCGCTGCCGCTCGCCGTCACCACCGTGCTGAACGCCTCCGCCGGCCTGGTGGGCCTGGTCTACACGGTGAACAGCGTGGTCGTGGTCAGCCTCGGCCTGTTCGTCGAGAAGCGCATCCCCGCCTTCCGGACCAGGACCCTGCTGCTCATCGCCGGCGCGCTCTGGGCCCTCGGGCTCGGCATCCTCGACTTCGGGTTCTCGCTGGCCGCCGTGCTGCTCTCCACCGTGGTGTGGACGCTCGGCGAGATCATCGCCTCGGTCGTCGTCCCCACCTACATCGCGGACCACGTCGACGAGCGCCGGGTCGGTCGCTTCATGGCGCTCAACGGCTTCGTGCTGGGCCTGGCCCGGCTGGTCGTCCCGGTCGGCCTCGGCCTGGTCTGGGACGCCCACGGCACCCGGCCGGTGCTCCACACCATGCTGGTCACCCCGCTCGTCGGGATCGCCGTCTTCGCGCTGCTGCGCATCCGGGCCCCGGCCCAGGGCGCACCGGCCGGACCCGCAGCTTCCACCGAACCCGGACCGGCCGACGCCGTCCGCTCCGGAGCCTGACACCGCTTTCACCGAGTACGGCGCAACGCTCACACCCTGAGGAAGTGCTGATGTCCACCACCAAGTTCCTGCTGCCCGAGGACCGCATCCCCACCACCTGGTACAACGTGGTCTCGGATCTGCCCAAGCCGCTGCCGCCGATGCTGCACCCGGTCACCCGGGAGCCGGTCACCGAGGCCGACCTGGGGCCGCTGTTCCCGCCGGAGTTGATCGAGCAGGAGTTCAGCACCCGGACCGATGTCGACATCCCGGGTGCCGTCCTCGACGTCTACCGCCAGTGGCGACCGGCCCCCCTGGTCCGGGCCCGTCGACTGGAGCGGGCGCTGGACACCCCGGCGCGGATCTACTTCAAGTACGAGGGCGTCAGCCCGGCCGGCAGCCACAAGCCGAACACGGCCGTCCCGCAGGCGTACTACAACAAGAAGGCCGGAGTCGAGCGGCTCACCACCGAGACCGGCGCCGGACAGTGGGGCAGCTCGCTGGCCCTCGCCTGCTCGTACTTCGGCCTCGTCTGCGAGGTCTACATGGTCAAGGTGAGCTACCAGCAGAAGCCCTACCGGCGCGCTCTGATGGAGACCTTCGGCGCCACCGTCAACGCGAGCCCGAGCGAGCTCACCGCGTCCGGCCGGGCCGCGCTGGCCGCCGACCCGAACGCCACCGGCAGCCTCGGGCTGGCCATCTCCGAGGCCGCCGAAGCCGCGATCAACAGCGGCGGGAAGGCCAAGTACGCGCTCGGATCGGTGCTGAACCACGTCCTGATGCACCAGACCATCATCGGCCAGGAAGCCGTCCTGCAGATGGAGTTGGCGGAGGACTACCCGGACGTGGTGATCGGCGCCGCGGGCGGCGGCTCCAACTTCGGCGGGCTCGCCCTCCCGTTCCTGCGCGAGCAGCTGCGCGGCGGCCGCTCGGTCCGCGCCATCGCCGTCGAGCCGTCCTCCTGCCCCTCGCTGACCCAGGGCACCTACGAGTACGACTTCGGCGACACCGCGGGCCTGACCCCGCTCGCCAAGATGCACAGCCTCGGCCACGACTTCGTGCCGCCGAGCATCCACGCGGGCGGACTCCGCTACCACGGCATGTCCCCCATCGTCAGCGCGCTCAAGGACCTCGACTACCTGGAGGCCCGAGCCGTCCCGCAGACCGCCTGTTTCGAGGCCGGCGTCACCTTCGCCCGCAACGAGGGCATCGTGCCGGCCCCCGAGTCCACCCACGCGGTGCGGGTCGCCATCGACGAGGCGCTGGCCTGCCGGGAGAGCGGGGAGTCCAAGAGCATCCTGTTCACCCTCTCCGGGCACGGCCACTTCGACATGCAGGCGTACCTCGACTACTTCGCCGGCAAGCTCGAGGACTGACCGGCCCGGCGGGCAGGAGAGGACACCAGCCGCCTGCCGTCGCAGGTGGAGATCACCATCAGGGGGGGAAGTGCAAGCGCCATATCCGATCATCCTCGGCATATCCGGCTCCGAACGGGCCGGCGGCAACACTGACCTGGCACTCGACTACGCGGGCCGGCTGGTCCGCGAACGGGACGCCGAGTTCCGCACCATTCACCTGCGCGATCACCTCATCTCGCCGTGCAGCCCGTGCGGCGACTGCAACCTCCGGACGACACCCTGCGAGCTGCGGGACGACATGTCGGCGATCATCGAGAAGATGAAGGAGGCCGACGGCATCATCTACGCGGCGCCGGTGCACGGCTTCGGCCTGGCGCATCTGATGCAGATCTTCATCGAACGGGCCGGGGTCGGCTTCCTCCGGTTCGAGCGCCCGCTCGCCAACAAGGTCGGCGGCATCATCGTCACCGGCCGCCGGTACAGCGACGCCTCCGTGCACAACCAGATCGTCGACAACCTGCTGCTCAACCGCATGATCCTGGTCGGCAGCGGCTTCCCGGCGCTGCTCCACAACACCTCGCCGGAGCCCCAACTGCAGGACACCGAGGGACTGGAGGCGCTGGAGCGGATGGTCCACCGGATGGTCGACATGATCCACCTGCTGCGCAGCCACCAGGCCGCGACCGGGAAGCCCGCCCTGCCTCCGGACGACCGCAACGAACGCACCGCCCGCCCGCTGCGCCTGCTGGCCGGCGCGGGCGACACCCACTGAAGCACGGCGTGACGCACGACGTGGCGCACGGCGTGGCGCACGGCGTGGCGCACGGCGTGGCGCACGGCGTGACGCACGACGCGACACAAGACGTTCCGATCCACAACGCGTTGAGGAGACCCGTGACCAGCGAGACCGCCACCTTGGTCGGCATCGACTTCGACGACATCCCCTGGGAGAAGTGGACCAAGCCCGGTGCCGAAGGCCGGGTGAAGATCGCCTACACCCAGGGGCTCCGGATTCGGCTGATGGAGCTGCCGGCCGGCTTCGACGAGCACGAGTGGTGCCTGCGCGGCCACCACGGCTACGTGCTGCAAGGGGAGTTCACCATCCACTTCGACGACCGTTCGGTGCCCTGCCGCCCCGGCATGGGCTTCGTGATCCCCGACGGCGAGCGGCACCGCTCGCAGGGCTCGGAGGGCGAGCCGACCGTCGTGTACGTCATCGACCAGGTGGTGCCCACTCCGTGACCGAGAACCCCGGTCTCGACCAGGCCGCGCCGTCCCCGGACGGCGCGGCCCTGATCGACGAACTCCGACTGTCCATCGACTCGTTGGACCGGCAGATCATCGCCCTGTTGGCGGAACGCACCCACGTGGTGCGGACCCTGACCGAGTTCAAGCGCGACGAGGAGACGGTCCGCTCCCCGGCGCGGGTCGAGCAGGTCATCGCCAAGGTGCGCGGCCTGGCCGCCGAGCACGGGATGCCGGCCGACATCGCCGAGGCCACCTACCGCACCCTGATCGACGAACTGACCCGGATGCAGCTGGTCCGGCTGGAGGAGCGGCGGGCCGCCGAGCGCGGGGACGGCCCGTGACCCGCCGCCGGCCGGCCGATCTGCGCGGCGCGCTCGCCGCGCTCGACCTGATGCCCGGCGAACTGGTCCGGGTGCGGGAGGAGGTCCCGGCCCGGTTCGGGGTCTCCTCCCACTACGCGAAGTGGGCCGGGACCCCGGCGCCGCCGCCCACCGCTCCCGGCCCGGCCGTGCTCTTCGAGCAGGTCACCCCCGAGGCGGGCCGGGCCCGGGCCGTGCTGATGGGCCTGTACGGGACCCGGCGCCGGGCGGCGGCGCTGCTCGGCGCCCGGCCCGCCGAGCTGCCGTACCGGCTGCTGGACGCGGTGGCCGCGCCGGTGGCGCCGGTGCGCGCCGCCGACGAGGGCCGCTGGGCCCGCACCGCGTACCCGCCCGATCTGACCGCGTTGCCCGTGCCGGTGCTCACCGACGAGGACGCCGGACCGTACCTGACCCTCGGTGCCGTGCTCGCCACCGATCCCGAGACCGGGGTCCGGAACCTGTCGATCCACCGGATGTGCGTGCAGGGCCCCGACCTGCTCACCATCTGGATGGTGCCGGGCCGGGACCTGGAGCTCGCGTACCAGGCGGCGCTGCGCGCCGGACGGACCCTGCCGGTGGCGATCCACCTCGGCCTCGGACCGGCCGTGCTGCTCGCCTCCTGCTGCCCCACCTCGCTCGTCCCGACCGGGATGGACGAGCTGGCGGTGGCCGGAGCGCTGGCCGGCGCGCCGATCGAGCTGCTGCCCTGCAGGACGGTCGACGCCGAGTACATCGCGCACGCCGAGTACGTCCTGGAGGGCGAGCTGCTCCCGGACCGGCTGCCGGAGAACCCGGCCGGAGCGGCCGCCACCCCGGAGTTCCTCGGCTACCAGGGGCGGGCGCACCCCTCCCTGCCGACCATCAGGGTCACCGGGGTGTCCGCCCGTCGGGGCGCGATCCTCCAGGCCGTGTCCGGGCCCGGGCACGAGCAGTCGGTCCTGCTGGGCTTCGGCATGGAGGCCGCGGTCCTCGGCCGGCTGCGGCGGTACGGGGCTCCGATCCGGGCGGTGCACTGCCACACCGCCGGCGGCGGGCAGCTGATGGTGGTGCTCCAGTGGGAGCCGAAACAGTCCTCCGCCGACGACCAGGTGGTCCGCAACGCGTCGCAGACGGTCCTCGAGGACTTCCGGATGGCCAAGCTGGTCGTCTCGGTGGACGAGGACGTGGACCTGGAATCCGACCAGGACCTGTGGTGGGCGATGACCACCCGGCTGCAGGCGGACCGGGACCTGGTGGTGCTGCCGGACCGGGAGGGCTTCCCGCTCGATCCGACCCAGTCCGCCGAGTACTCCCCGGCGCTGTCGGCGGACGGCCGCACCGCCAAGGCCGTCTTCGACTGCACCGTCCCGTACGCGCAGCGGCACCGCTTCCGCCGCGCCCGGTTCACCGAGGTGCCGCAGCCTCCCGCACCGCCGACGCCAGCAGGTCCACGCCTTCGGTGATCCTGGCGGCGGGCAGCGCCGCGTACCCCATCAGGAAGGTGGGCTCGGTCGGCGGGCCCTGCACGAAGTACCCCGAGGCGGGGTATATCCGCACTCCCCGGGCCGCGGCCCGGCGGACGATCTCGTCCTCGGCCACCCCGCGCGCGTCGGCGAGCGTGACCAGGACGTGCAGGCCCGCCGCCGCGCCGGAGATCCGCACCCCGGCGCCGAAGTGCTCGTAGAGGCCGTCCAGCAGGCAGGCCCGGCGCTGCCGGTAGAGCCTGGTCATCCGGCTGACGTGGCGGCCGTACGCGCCGGTGGCGATGAAGTGGGCGAGTGCCTCCTGGGTGATCGTCGGAGTGAGCCGGTCGGTGATCCACTTGATGCCGAGGAAGGGCTGCACCAGGCGCGGCGGCAGGATCGCGTAGCCGATCCGCAGCGCGGGGAACACGGTCTTGCTGAAGCTGCCGACGTAGACCACGGTGTCGTGGTGCCGGGCGGCGGCCAGGGCGGGCAGCCGTTCGGAGGCGAAGGTGAACTCGTTGTGGTAGTCGTCCTCCAGGACGGTCGCGCCGCGCTGCCGCGCCCACGCCAGCAGGGCGTGCCGCCGGGCCTCGGACATGATGAAGCCGGTCGGGAACTGGTGCGAGGGCGTCACGTACACGAGCCGCACCCGGGCCGGGTCCTGGCCGTGCGCCCGGACGCGTTCGTCGATGTCCGCGACCCGCAGGCCCTCCTCGTCCACCGGGACGGGCACCACGGTGGCCGAGGAGGAACCGAAGACCTGGCGCAGCACGGTGTGGCTCGGGTCCTCGATCACCACCACGTCGCCGGGGCCCACCAGCAGGCGGACCAGGATGTCCAGCGCCTGGGTCGCGCCGCTGGTGACGAGGATGTGGTCCGGTGTGGCGTCCAGCGCCCTGCTCTGCCGGACCAGCGTGGCGATCTGCGCGCGCAGCGCGGGCGAGCCCTCGGCCGGGCCGTAGCCCAGCGCGGCGGCGTCCGCCCGGGCGTACGCCTCGTGCAGGGACTGCCGCCAGCGGGAGACCGGGAAGTTGGCGAGGGCCGGGGTGCCGTGCCGGAAGTCCAGCTCCGCGCCCGACTGGCGCATCGGTGGCGGCTCCCAGGGCTGCCACAGCGCGTCGCCGCCGTCGGTGGCCCGGGGCGGCTGGGGCGCGAGCGCCGTGCGGACGGGGCGGTGTTCGCGCCTGCGCGCGTCGTCGTGGGCGAGCTCGGCGATCCTGGTGCCGGAGCCGCGGCGGGCGGTCAGCAGACCGTGTGCGCGCAGGAGCTCGTACGCGCGCAGGACGACGGTCCGGGAGACGCCGAGTTGCTGGGCGAGTTCCCGGGAGGCGGGGACGGCCTCGCCGGGGCGCAGCCGGCCGGAGCCCACGAGCTCGGTGATCCCGTCGCACACCTGCTGCTGCAGCGGCGTCGAACTGTCCCGGTCCAGGACGATCAGCAGCTCCGACGATCCCACGGTTTCCCCTCCGCAGTCGCGCTCCCCCATGTGCGCCGAGTTTCGCACGGCTCGTGCGGGCGCGGGCGCGCGGAGCGCTGCCGGGTGACGTGAACGCGACTCCTCGCGGGGGCGGACGGCGGGGGCGGCGCCGACGGGGGCGGTGGGGCGGCGCCGGCGGTGCGGGGACGGCTACGGACGGCGGTGCGGGGACGGCTACGGCCCGCCACCGACGCGAGCGCGGTGGCGGGCCGTACCGGACGGCGCCCGGGGCGTTGCCGGGGCGCAGCCGTGGTGCCGGGGCGGGATCAGGCCTCGTCGGTGTCCTCGGGGGCCTCGCCGTCCTCGCCCTCGATCTCGTTCTGCAGGCCCAGGCGCTCGACGATCCACTGCTCGAAGCCGACCGCGGCCTGGGTCCAGTTGGCGGTGGTGGTCACGAAGTAGTCCAGGTTGACGCCGGTGCCGACGATCATCTGGGCCTCGCCGATCAGGCGGACCACGCCGTCCTCGTGGGTGTGGGTGTAGACCTTGGGCCAGAGGGTCTCGCGGTTCCACTCGTCGATCAGGTCGAGGATCTCGCCCTTCTTCTCGAGCGGGTAGGCGCGGTCGTAGAAGGCACGCACCGCGAAGAGCTCCTTCTGCTCGCCGCGGAACATGTAGTAGACGCGGAAGCCCTCCCAGGGGGCGGTGAGGTCGCCCTCCTCGTCCACGACGTGCTTGAGCTGCATCTGGTCGAGGAGCTGGGTGACCAGGCTCTGGTCCGGGACGATGATCGGCGGCGGACCGGCCGGTCCTCCGCCCTGGCCGCCGGGCCGGCCGCCCTGGGGCGCGCCGAAGGACGGGATGGACGACGGGTCGATGCTCATGGGGGTCCTCTTCCTCAGTGCACGTGGTGGCCGGCAATGAGAGGCCGCCCTTTCCACCTCCCATCCTGCCTCATCCGGGCGTCCGCTCACAGGGGCACCCGGGGGCGCGTCGATCTTCGTTCCGGCGCCGTTCGGGGGTGTTCGGAGGCGCTCGGGAGGTGATCGGGAAGGGTTCGGGAGGGGTCCGGACGGGGGCCGGGCGGGGCGTCGGTGACGGAGGGTGTCCGGGGCGGGGGCGCCGGTCGCGCGGCCGGGTCGGAGTGAGCCACGTCACGCGCCCGGCGCGCGGGTTCGCCTGCCGTCCGGGCCGGATGCGGTTAGCGTGCGACGGAACTCTCTTCGCACAAAGCCCGTTCCGTACGGGCAAGTTGAGAGGTTCCGAGTCGAGGGGGAAAGAGCATGGACGGAACGGTGACGGGGGAGGGCGCTTCGCTCGGGGCGCTGCTGCGGACCATCCGGCTGGACCGGGGGATGACGCAGGAGCGGCTGGGTGACGCGACCGGGTTGAGCGTGCGGTCGATCCGCGACCTGGAGCGGGGCGTGTCCTGCCCGCGGGTCTCGACGCTGCGGCTGCTGACCCAGACCTGGAACCTGCCGGAGGCGCAGGCGGCCGAGCTGCACCGGCTGGCGCGCAGCCGGCGGGACCGGTCGAGGCGGCGGCAGCGGAGGGGTGCGGCCGACTGAGTGAACCGGCGCGGGGCCGGGCCCGTCCGCCGTCCGCTCCCGCCGCTCCCGCCGCTCCCGCCCATCCGGCGCGGGGCCGCTCCCGCCCATCCGGCGCGGGGCCGCTCCCGCCCATCCGGCGCGGGGCCGCTCCCGTCCGCCGGGAACGGACGGGAGCGGCAGATCGGGAG
>NZ_JBFBOC010000027.1:0-89512 GCF_040685975.1 Kitasatospora sp. NPDC086791
CGCCCGGTTACATTCCGAACCCGGAAGCTAAGCCTTACAGCGCCGATGGTACTGCAGGGGGGACCCTGTGGGAGAGTAGGACGCCGCCGAACAATCATTCAGAAGAACCCCTGATCCATTCGGATCAGGGGTTCTTCGCATTTCCGGTGACGTATCGTCAGGGCATGGACGAGCAGACAGCGGTCATTGCGAACAACGTGCTCCGGACCGGGCAGCGCGACGGCGCCCTCCGTGTTCTGGCGGAGGCCCAGGCGGTGGACGGCCGGGCCGCCGTGTCCGAGCAGGGCCGGCTCCGGCTGCGTGCCGCGGAGACCCCGCGCCCGGGCGTCATCCACCTGGTCGAGACCGAAACCGAGACCGAGACCGCAGCCGCAGCGGAGTCCGGCGCCCAAGCCGCAGCCGTGCTCGGCTACGGCCAGCTGGACGTCCCGCAGAGCCTGACCGCCGACCCGGCCGCCAACCCCTCCGCCGAGCTGGTCGTCGACCCGGCCGCCCGCGGCCGCGGCCTGGCCCGCCCGCTGGTGGACGCCGTCCTCGCGCAGGCCCACCGGGCGGGGCACGACGCGGTGGACTTCTGGGTGCACGGCGGGCACCCGGCGGCCCGCCACCTGGCCGGGGCGTACGGCGCCGAGCTGGTCCGCGAGCTGCGGCAGATGCGCCGCACCGGTCGGCAGACCGAGGAGGTCGCCGTCCCGGAGGGCATCGAGCTCCGCACCTTCCGTCCGGGGGAGGACGACGCGGAGTGGCTGCGGCTGAACGCCCTGGCCTTCGCCCACCACCCGGAGCAGGGCGCCTGGACGGAGCAGGACCTGGCGGAGCGGATCGCCGAGCCGTGGTTCGACCCGGCCGGCTTCTTCCTCGCCACCCGCGCCGGCAAGGTGGTCGGCTTCCACTGGACCAAGGTGCACCCGGCCACCGCGACCGAGCCGGAGCTCGGTGAGGTGTACGTGGTGGGTGTGGACCCGGCGGAGCAGGGCAGCGGACTCGGCCGCGCGCTGACCGCGGCGGGCCTGCGTCATCTGACGGGTCCCGGCCCGGGCGAGCGTGCACTGGAAACCGTGCTCCTCTACGTCGACGCCGACAATCCGGCCGCCGTTCGGGTATATGAACGATTGGGATTCACCGTTCACGAGGTGGACCTCATGTACCGAGCCCAGTACCAGGAGAACCGGTCGGCCTGACCCTCTCCCCGCCACGGTCCGGCCGCCTCCCGGAGGCCACGGAGCCGGCCCGGAGGGGCCACCACCGAGAACCGGAGCGGTCACCGCCGAGGAGCCGGAGCGGTCACCGCCGAGGAGCCGGAGCGGTCACGGGCGAGCGCCGGGGCGGCGCCGGCCCTTGCCCCGACCGACTCAGCTTTCCTCCTGGCCATGCGGTGTTTACCGTGGATTCAATTGCTGCCGCGAAGATCACAGGATGAAGTCCGTAGTGTCTCGCTCGTGCAGAGTCGACCGCCACTCACCGGCCGGTCCTGTACGGACCGCGCCCGGCGGATGGGCGCTGTTCCCGGGAACGGTCCGGGGCGAGGGCGACGGCCCGCAGAGCCACACGCGTCCGGACGCCGTCCTGCTGCTGGAGGAGCTGGAGCCCATGAGCATCCCCCGCCCCGTCTCTGCCGCGCTGTCGCCGACGGCCCGGATGTCCAGTGCGCTGGGCATCCCGCCGGAGCTGCCGGCCACGGACGAGCAGGAGCACGAAGCGTTGCCGCAGGGTCGCTTCCTGGACCGCGAACGCAGCTGGCTGGCGTTCAACGAGCGCGTCCTGGAGCTGGCCGAGGATTCGGAGATCCCCCTGCTGGAGCGGGCCAAGTTCCTGGCGATCTTCGCCAGCAACCTGGACGAGTTCTTCATGGTCCGGGTGGCCGGCCTCAAGCGCCGGATCGCGACCGGCGTCGCCCAGCGCAGCGCGTCCGGCCTCCAGCCGCGCGAGGTGCTGGACCTGATCTGGACCCGTTCGCGTGAGCTGATGGCCCGGCACGCCGCGGCCTTCCAGCAGGAGGTGCTGCCGGACCTCGCCACCGAGGGCATCGAGGTGGTCCGCTGGTCGGAGCTGGCCGAGAAGGAGCAGGCCCGGCTGCACACGCTGTTCCGGCAGAAGATCTTCCCGGTCCTGACCCCGCTGGCGGTCGACCCGGCGCACCCCTTCCCGTACATATCCGGACTCTCGCTCAACCTGGCCGTCGTGGTGCGCAACCCGGTCTCCGGGCACAAGCACTTCGCCCGGGTGAAGGTGCCGCAGTCGCTGGCCCGCTTCCTGGAGGCCTCGCCCCAGCGCTACGTCCCGCTGGAGGACGTGATGGGCGCGCATCTGGAGGAGCTCTTCCCGGGGATGGAGGTGCTGGCCCACCACGCCTTCCGCGTCACCCGCAACGAGGACCTGGAGGTGGAGGAGGACGACACCGAGAACATCCTCAAGGCCCTGGAGAAGGAGCTGATGCGGCGGCGCTTCGGCCCGCCGGTCCGGCTGGAGGTCGAGGAGTCGATCGACCCCTACATCCTGGACCTGCTGGTGCGGGAGCTGAACATCACCGAGGCGGAGGTCTTCCCGCTGCCCGGGCCGCTGGACCTGACCGGGCTGTTCGGGATCGCCGAGCTGGACCGCCCGGAGCTGAAGTACCCGAAGTTCGTGGCGGGCACCGCCCGCGGGCTCACCGACGTCGAGTCGGCCTCCCAGCCGGACATCTTCGCCGCGATGCGCGAGCGCGACGTCCTGCTGCACCACCCGTACGACAGCTTCTCCACCTCGGTGCAGGCCTTCCTGGAACAGGCCGCCGCCGACCCGGACGTGCTGGCGATCAAGCAGACGCTGTACCGGACCTCCGGCGACTCGCCGATCGTGGACGCCCTGATCGACGCGGCCGAGTCCGGCAAGCAGGTGCTGGTCCTGGTCGAGATCAAGGCACGCTTCGACGAGCAGGCCAACATCAAGTGGGCCCGCAAGCTGGAGGAGGCCGGCTGCCACGTGGTCTACGGCCTGGTCGGGCTGAAGACGCACTGCAAGCTGTCGCTGGTGGTCCGCCAGGAGGGCGACACCCTGCGGCGCTACTCGCACGTGGGCACCGGCAACTACCACCCGAAGACGGCCCGGCTGTACGAGGACCTCGGCCTGCTCACCTCCGACCCGCAGGTCGGGGCGGACCTGTCGGACCTCTTCAACCGGCTCTCCGGATACTCGCGCCGCGAGTCCTACCGCCGGCTGCTGACCGCCCCGCGCGGCCTGCGCGACGGGCTGGTCTCGCGGATCCACAACGAGATCGCCCATCACCGGGCGGGCCGTCCGGCGTACGTGAAGCTCAAGCTCAACTCGATCGTCGACGAGGCCGTGATCGACGCGCTCTACCGGGCCTCGCAGGCCGGGGTCCCGGTGGACGTCTGGGTGCGTGGGATCTGCGCGATCCGCCCGGGGGTGCCGGGGCTGAGCGAGAACATCCGGGTCCGCAGCATCCTGGGCCGATTCCTGGAGCACTCCCGGATCTTCGTGTTCGGCAACAACGGCGACCCGGAGGTCTGGATCGGCAGTGCCGACATGATGCACCGCAACCTGGACCGCCGGATCGAGGCGCTGCTGCGGATCACCGATCCGGCGCACCGCGCCGAGCTGTCCGGGCTGATCGACCTCGGGGTGTCGGACGAGACCGAGTCCTGGCACCTGGGGCCGGACGGCGCCTGGACCCGCCACTCCCAGGACGCCGAGGCCCGGCAGCTCCGGCACGTCCAGGACCTCCTGATCGACTCGCGCCAGCGCCGCCGGGCCGCCACCTCGCGCTGACGCGTCCACTGATGCGAAGCCGCCGGAGCGGACGGCCCTCGGGATCGACGAGGGCCGGCCGCTCCGGCGGTCGGCGACCAGCTCCGGGGAACGGCCCCGGGGGAACGGGGATCTACCACGCCATGACCGATGCGCCGATGACGGCCCAGGCGGCCTCCACCGCGACCGCCGGGGACATCCTTTCCCGCCGCCTCACCGCCCAGGCCGGCGCCTTCCTGCGCGCCCTGCCGCTGGCGGTGGGCGAGGTCGGCGCCAGACCCGGGGCGGTCTCGGTCGTCCCGGCGGCGGGTACCGCGGACCTGCTGCGGACCGTCCGGCGGATCGGCGGACTGCTGCACACCTTCGGCTCGCTCTTCGAGCAGAGCTGGGCGCAGGAGTCGCGCACCGAGCTGCGCTGGCTGCTCAACCTGCTGGCGCTGGAGCCCGGGTACGTCCGCCGGTCGGCCCGGCTGCTGGGCGCGCTGGACTCGCTGAGCGGCAGCGACCCGGAGGGGACGGGCATGCTGGCCGGCCACGCGGGCGCCCCCAAGGCGCGGGCGCTGCTGGACCGGCAGCTGACCCTGGCCAGGACCAGGGCGCACTCCACGGTGCTTCAGGAGCTCCGCTCGGCCCGGCTGCACGCGCTGGCGGACCGGATGACGCTGCTGGTCGGCGAGGCGCCGCTGCTGGAGTCGGCGGGCGGCCGGGCGGCGACGGTGCTGCTGCCGCAGGCGGCCGCCGCGTTCGCCGCGCTGGCCGCGACCGCCCAGCAGCTGCCGCTGCACCGGGCCGCGACGCCGTACGGCGGGAACGGGCTGCGGCGGCTGGGCGCGGTTCCGGCGGCCCGGGGCGTGGTGGACGCGGATGCGGCGCTGGCGGCCGACGACGCCCCGTGGGCCCGGCTGCGGATCCTGGTGAAGCGCGGCCGGTACGCGTTGGAGGTGTGCGGCCGCCCGTCCTCCGAGCTGGACGAGCTGGACGCGGTGCTGGACCGGCAGCAGGAGGCCGCGGACGCCGCGGTCACCGCCGCCACGGCGGCGCGCACCCCGCGGATCACCCCCGCGACCGCCTACGTGCTGGGCGTGGTGCACGCCGACCAGCGGCTGGAGGTGGAGTCGGCGCGGTACGCCTTCGGCCGCCGGTGGCCGGATCTGCCGCCCGCCCCGGACGGCTGGCTGGAGGTCCCGGTCGAGGGCTGGGGCCACTCCGCCGCGCCGAGGACGGTCTGAGGTGGGCGGGCGTCCGGGAGGCGGACGGGCGACGGGGAACACGGCCGCGGCGGGACGCGGCCCGGTGGTCCTGGCGGCCGGCGCGGTGCTGTGGGTGCCGGGCCGGCCGAAGAAGAGCGGGCGGCTCGGGCGGCCGCGGATCGCGGTGATCCACCGGCCCAAGTACGACGACTGGAGCCTGCCGAAGGGCAAGCTCGACCCCGGCGAGGGGATGGCCGACGCGGCGCTGCGCGAGGTGTGGGAGGAGACCGGCTTCCGCTGTCTGCTCGGCCCGGAGCTGCCGGCCCAGCACTACCAGGTGCAGGGCCGCCCGAAGGAGGTGCGGTACTGGGCCGCGGTGCCGTCCAACGGCGCCTTCCGGCCCAACCGCGAGGTGGACCGGATGGAGTGGCTGCCGGCCGGGAAGGCCCGCGCCCGGCTCACCTACGAGCACGACCGGTTGCTGATCGATGCGCTGCTGGCGATCCTGGGGGCGAAGCCGGTGCGGTCGACCGGCTCCGCGCCCGTGAAGGAACGGTGGAAGTGATCTCCCTGCGCCCTTGCCGTGACGCAACCGTTACTACCTGACGTAGTTTCCTGTCATCCTTTCGAGGTTCACTCCCCGTTCACTTGCGACCGGCTGTCGTGTCACTTCCCCGGCCTAACTTCGGGACCACCGGAGGGCCGAACGGGCCCCGGACCACAGCAGATCCCGCGCTCCGCCGTACTCGTACGGGCCCGTGCGCCGGGCAATGCCTCAGAAAGGGACACCCCAGTGAAGCTCCAGCGGAACGGCCGCTCCAAGGCCCTCGCGATCGGTGCCATGGCGCTCGTCAGCTCGCTGTCGCTCGCCGCCTGCGGCTCGGACAACAACAACAGCAGCTCGACCGCGGCCGGCGGCGCCAGCGGCTCCGCCGCGGCCGGTGCCGCGATCAACTGTGGCAAGTCCGGTTCGCTGATCGCCGCCGGTTCGACCGCCCAGGGCACGGCGATCGACGTCTGGAAGACCAACTTCAGCGGCGCCTGCTCCGGCACCACCATCAACTACCAGGGTGTCGGCTCGGGCGCGGGCATCCAGCAGTTCACCCAGGGCAAGGTCCAGTTCGCCGGTTCCGACTCGGCCCTGAAGCCGGCCGAGGTCGACGCCACCAAGGCGGTCTGCACCGGTGGCCAGGGCATCGACCTGCCGATGGCCGGCGGTCTGATCTCGCTGGTCTTCAACGTGGACGGCGTCGACAACCTGGTCCTGGACGCCCCGACCGCGGCCAAGATCTTCGACTCGCAGATCACCAAGTGGAACGACCCGGCCATCGCCGCCCTGAACCCGGGCGCCAAGCTGCCGGACGCGGACATCCAGTCCTTCCACCGCTCGGACGACTCCGGCACCACCGACAACCTGACCAAGTACTTCGCCGCCGCCGCCAACGGCGCCTGGACCTACCCGTCCAGCAAGACCTGGGCGGCCAAGGGCGGCCAGTCGGCCAACGGCAGCGCCGGTGTCGCGGCCCAGGTGAAGCAGGTCAAGAACTCGATCAGCTACGTCGAGCTGGCCTACGCCCAGACCAACAGCCTGAAGAGCGCCGCCATCAACACCGGCGCCTCCAAGCCGGTCGAGGCCACCGCCGCCAACGCCGCCAACACCTTCGCCAAGGCCAAGATCGCCGGTACCGGCAGCGACCTGGCGCTGAAGCTCGACTACGCGACCAAGGACGAGGGCTCCTACCCGCTGGTCCTGGTCACCTACGAGATCGTCTGCGACAAGGGCAACAAGGCCGACACCGTCGAGACCCTGAAGTCCTTCCTGACCTACACCGCCAGCGACGCGGGTCAGAAGGCGGCCGGCGAGAAGGGCTACGTCCCGCTGCCGAAGGAGCTGACCGACAAGGTCAACGCCGTCATCCCGACCCTGGCCTGACCCGACAGGACCACCGGTGGGGCGGCCCCGTGAGCGAGGGGGGCCGGGGCCGCCCCACCGGAACGCACCACACCCAGCACCACGTCCGGGGCACCGCCGCCATGGTGCCGTCCCCCTTCCGGGGCGGCACCACCAGACCGGAGTAGACCAATGACTTCATCCTCCCCTGCCGCCCCGCGAGGCAGGGAACGCCGGCCGCGCGACAGCCGGGTCGGCGACAAGATCTTCATGAACCTCGCCCGGGGTTCGGGCATCCTGCTGCTGGTCATCATGGCCGCGATCGCCGGCTTCCTGGCCTGGCGCTCGGGCCTCGCCCTCAGCAAGAACGAGGGCAACTTCCTGACCTCCTTCGAGTGGGCGCCGGACGCCCCGAAGCCGGTCTTCGGCATCGCGGTGCTGGTCGTCGGCACCATCGTGAGCGCGGTCATCGCGATGGCGATCGCCGTCCCGGTGGCCATCGGGATCGCGCTGTTCATCTCGCACTACGCGCCGCGCCGGATCGCCCAGCCGTTCGCCTACCTGGTCGACCTGCTCGCCGCCGTCCCCAGCATCGTCTACGGCCTGTGGGGCGCGCTCTTCCTGGTCCCGCACATGGACGGCCTGACCAGCTGGCTCAACGAGTACCTGGGCTGGACGTACGTCTTCGACCAGACCAAGTCCGGCACCCCGCGCAACCTGTTCACCGTCGGCATCCTGCTGGCGATCATGGTCCTGCCGATCATCACCGCGGTCTCCCGCGAGGTGTTCCGCCAGGTGCCGCGGATGCACGAGGAAGCGGCGCTCGCGCTCGGCGCGACCCGCTGGGAGATGATCCGCACCGCGGTGCTGCCGTTCGGCCGCCCCGGCATCATCTCGGCCTCGATGCTCGGCCTCGGCCGCGCGCTCGGCGAGACCATCGCGGTCGCGGTGGTGCTCTCCTCCAGCAACATCCTGTCGCTGCACATCCTGGACGCGGGCGGCGGCACCTTCGCGCAGAACATCGCGCTGAAGTTCGCCGAGGCCGGCGACAACGGGCGCAACGCCCTGATGGCCTCCGGCCTCGTCCTGTTCGTCATCACCCTGCTGGTGAACGGTGCCGCGCGACTGATCATCGCCCGCCGCAAGGAGTACTCGGGGGCCAACGCATGACCGTCACCGCCATCGTCGATGACGCCCGGCCGGTCGGCCGTCCGCTGACCGCCAACCGGCTGCCCACGTGGGCCCCGGCCGCCGTCGCGGTCGGCTCGATCGCCCTCGGCTGCGGGATCGGCGCCGCCGCCGGCCTGGCCAGCCACCTGCAGTGGGGCCTGCTCTCGGGCACGCTGTTCCTCCTGATCAGCTACGGCCTCGCGGCCCGGGTCGAGGGCCGCCGGCAGGCCAAGGACCGGTTCGCCACCTCGGTGGTCTGGGTCGCCTTCATCATGGCCGTCGTCCCGCTGGTCGCCCTGACGGTGTACACCGTCCAGCAGGGCATCGCGGTGGTCGACGGGAACTTCCTGAGCCACTCGATGAAGGGCGTGCTCCAGTCCGGCCCCGGCGGTGGCATCTACCACGCGCTGATCGGCACCCTGCAGCAGGTCGCCCTGGCCACCGCGATCGCCGCCCCGATCGGGCTGCTGACCGCCGTCTACCTGGTCGAGTACGGTCGCGGCAAGCTCGCCAAGGCCGTCACCTTCTTCGTCGACGTCATGACGGGCATCCCGTCGATCGTCGCCGGTCTGTTCATCCTCTCGCTCTGGAACCTCGCCCTCGGCTTCAGCTACTCCGGCTTCTCGGGCAGCCTCGCGCTGGCCATCCTGATGATGCCGGTCGTGGTCCGGTCCACCGAGGAGATGCTCAAGCTGGTCCCGAACGAGCTGCGCGAGGCCTCGTACGCGCTCGGCGTGCCGAAGTGGAAGACCATCCTGCGGATCGTCCTCCCCACCGCGATCGGCGGCATCACCACCGGTGTGATGCTCGCGGTCGCCCGCATCACGGGCGAGACCGCCCCGGTGATGATGCTGGTGTTCGGCGCCGACTACATCAACAACAACCCGTTCGACGGGCCGCAGCAGTCCCTGCCGATGTACATCTGGACGCAGTACTCCCAGGTCAACAACCAGTACGGCTACGCCCGTGCCTGGGGTGCGGCGCTGGTGCTGATCGCCTTCGTGATGGCGCTCAACCTCATCGCCCGCGGCATCGCCCGCTGGCGGTCGCCCAAGACCGGCCACTGACCGACTGACGTACGAGACAGACGAGAGAAGCAACGATCATGGCCAAGCGCATCGACGTCAGCGGACTGTCGGCCTACTACGGCACCACCAAGGCCATCGAGGACATCTCGATGAGCATCGAACCCCGCTCGGTGACCGCCTTCATCGGCCCCTCCGGCTGCGGCAAGTCCACCTTCCTGCGCACCCTGAACCGGATGCACGAGGTGATCCCCGGCGCCCGGGTCGAGGGCAAGGTCCTCCTGGACGACGAGAACCTGTACGCCTCCAACGTCGACCCGGTCGCCGTCCGCCGCTCGATCGGCATGGTCTTCCAGCGGCCGAACCCGTTCCCGACCATGTCGATCTACGACAACGTGATCGCCGGCCTCCGGCTCGCGGGCGTGAAGAAGAAGTCCGTCCTCGACGAGGTGGTGGAGCGCTCGCTGAAGGGCGCCAACCTCTGGAACGAGGTCCACACCCGGCTGAACAAGCCGGGCGCCGGCCTCTCCGGCGGTCAGCAGCAGCGGCTCTGCATCGCCCGCGCCATCGCGGTCGAGCCCCAGGTCCTGCTGATGGACGAGCCCTGCTCCGCGCTGGACCCGATCTCCACCCTCGCCATCGAGGACCTGATCGGCGAGCTGAAGTCGCAGTTCACCATCGTGATCGTGACCCACAACATGCAGCAGGCGGCCCGCGTCAGCGACCGCACCGCCTTCTTCAACCTGGCCGGCGTCGGCCAGCCGGGCAAGCTGATCGAGCTGGACGACACCCAGCGGATCTTCTCCAACCCGTCGGTCCAGGCGACCGAGGACTACATCTCCGGCCGCTTCGGCTAGACCGGACCCCGTCACGCCGCGCGGCACCGCGCCGGGTGACGGAACACGAGCTGTCCCGTGGTGCTGCATGGCGGTGCCGCCGCGGGACATGAAGAAGGGCCCGCCCCCGAGATGTGGGGGCGGGCCCTGTCATGTCCCGCGTGCGGTCCGTGCGGTCCGTGCGGTCCGTGCGGTCCCGTGCCGTCCGGAGGTGTCCCGCGCGGGATCACCCCCAGAACAGCTGGATGGACCAGTACACCAGCGCTGCGACGATGGCGGCCGCCGGCATCGTGATGAACCAGCCGAGCACGATGTTCTTCGCGACGCCCCAGCGCACCGCGCGGATCCGCTTGGTGGCCCCCACCCCCATGATCGCCGAGGTGATCACGTGGGTGGTGGAGATCGGCGCCTTGTAGACGAACGAGGTGATGTACATGACGATCGAGGCGGTGGTCTCGGCCGCGAAGCCCTGCGGCGGGTCCAGCTCGATGATCTTGCGGCCGAGCGTCCGCATGATCCGCCAGCCACCCGCGTAGGTGCCCAGCGAGAGCATCGTGGCGCAGGAGATCTTCACCCAGACCGGGATGTCGTAGGTGGCCTGCTCGCCGGAGATGACCAGGGCCATCACCACGATGCCCATGGTCTTCTGGGCGTCCTGCAGGCCGTGCGCCAGGGCCATCGCGGCGGCCGAGGCGGTCTGGGCGACCCGGAAGCCGCGCTTGGCCCGGTGCGGGTTGGCCCGGCGGAAGATCCACAGGATCGCCAGCATCACCAGGAAGCCGCCGACCAGGCCGACCACCGGCGAGACCACCATCGGGATGACGATCTTGTCGATGACCCCGTTCCAGATCACCTCGGTCCCGCCGGCCAGCGCCGCGCCCACCATGCCGCCGAACAGGGCGTGCGAGGAGGAGGACGGCAGGCCGAAGTACCAGGTGACCAGGTTCCAGGCGATCGCGCCGACCAGGGCGGCGAACAGGATCGCCATCCCCTGGTCGCCGGACGGGGTCTCGATGATCCCCTGGGAGACGGTGTTCGCCACGCCGCTGCCGAGGAAGGCGCCGGCCAGGTTCATCACGGCGGCCATCGCGAGCGCGGCCCTGGGCGTGAGCGCCCGGGTGGAGACCGAGGTGGCGATCGCGTTCGCGGAGTCGTGGAAGCCGTTGGTGTAGGTGAAGAAGAAGGCAACGCCGATGACGGCGATGAGTGCAGCCGTGTCCACGAGGGTCAGGACTCCTTGACGGCGATGGTCTCCACCGTGTTGGCGACGTGCTCGAACGCGTCCGCCGCCTCCTCAAGGACGTCCACGACCTGCTTGAGCTTGAGCACCTCGATGGCGTCGTACTGACCGGAGAACAGGTGGGCGAGCAGCTTGCGGTGGATCTGGTCGGCCTGGTTCTCCAGCCGGTTGACCTCGATCCAGTACTCGGTGAGGTTGGACATGCTCCGCAGGTTCGGCATCGCCTCCGCGGTGAGCTCGGCGGCCCGCGCCAGCACCTCGATCTGCTGCTCGATCCCCTTCGGCAGGGTCTGGATGTCGTAGAGGACGACCAGGTCGACGGCCTCCTCCATGAAGTCCATGATGTCGTCCAGCGACGAGGCGAGGCTGTAGATGTCCTCGCGGTCGAAGGGCGTGATGAAGGACGAGTTCAGCTGGTGGAAGACGGCATGGGTGGTGTCGTCCCCGGCGTGCTCGGCGGCGCGCATGCGCTCGACGATCTCCGCACGGGCCGACACGTCTGATCCCAGCAGCTCCAGCAGGAGCTTCGATCCGACGACGAGGTTCTCCGCCGCGGCGGCGAACATGTCGTAGAAGCTCGTCTCCTTCGGGGTCAGGCTAAAACGCACGGAAATCTCCGATGTGCGGGGTAGGGACTGAACGATGCTAGGTGCAACCAAGCGCAATCGCGCAAACGGGTATCGAGGAGGGAGCCGGAACCTCCTCTTCCGTTCAGTCGCCGCACCGGCTGACGCGGACCGCACCGCCACGTACGGACGCGGGCCCCCAGTCTGACGGAACCTCGCCCGGATTGTCCCCGTCGTGCATGGGGAAGACGGGGGCGCCGCCCAGACGGGGGAACTCCCGGACGGGCCCCGCGCGGACGCTCCGGCACGTGCCGCGTCGGCCGCCGGAACACCACGGGAGGCCCCGGTGTTGGACACTGGTGGCCGACGCAGCGAGCAGGCACTCAGACGAAGGCGGGGCCGATGACCACGACGCAGGCGCGCACCGAGCCGGATGACGCGCAGGGGACCGACCCGCAGGTCGGCCACACCGCACCCGCGGCCGCCGCGGCGCCCCGGGGCGGGCACGGCCCACACGGGTACAGCGCCCAGAAGGACGCCCACCTCAAGCGGCTGCGCCGGATCGAGGGCCAGATCCGCGGTCTCCAGCGCATGGTCGACGAGGACGTCTACTGCATCGACGTGCTCACCCAGGTCTCGGCGAGCACCAAGGCACTGCAGTCCTTCGCCCTCTCCCTGCTGGAGGAGCACCTGCGGCACTGCGTCGCCGCGGCCGCCGAGCAGGGCGGCGCGGAGCTGGACGCCAAGGTGGCGGAGGCCACCGCCGCGATCAGCCGGCTGCTGCGCAGCTGACACCGGCCGAACTCCGGGCGGCCCCGGCCGCCCCGCTGATCAGCCGCCGTCAGCCGTCGGCCGTCAGTGCGTCGGCCGTCCACCGTCAGCCGTCGGCCTCCCGGTCGACCGGGCCCGGATCGGTCCGGTCGAGCAGCACCTCGTCGATCCGTTCGGTCGGCAGCCGGTCGCCGGAGCTGGCCGTCGCGGCGATCATCAGCTCGCCGGCCAGCTCGATCTCGTCGAGGGCCGCGTCGTCGTGGCCGCCGCTGCGGCCGCCCGTGGACGACACCACCTGCACCACCCCTTCAGTGCCTCGCCAGCCCGGGCGGCAGCCACCCGACGTCCAGCCTAGGCACTCCGGGGCCCGTCCACATGGCACGGACGGGCCATCTCGGCGCCGCCGAAACGGGTGACCACCGCTCCCCGGACGGCCACCCGCTCCGACGGCGCCCCGTTTCGCCCCGGCGCCGGAGCGCTGCCCGGGCGGCCTACTTGGGGCTCTCCGTGGGCTTCATCTGGTAGATGTCCGAGGCCGACGGCTCGGCCGCCTCGACCGGCTTGCCGAAGTCCGACAGCGAGGTGGTCGAGGTGACCTTCACCTGGTCCTTGGGGTCCTTGGACCCGGCCACCCCGGCGAAGGTGAACACCTCGACCACCTTGTGCAGCCGGCCCTGGTCGTCCAGCCAGGCGTCGAACGGGACCTCCTTGACGGTGAAGGTCTGCGAGCCCATCCGCAGGCCGTCCCCGCCCCGGCCGCCGGTCGCGTCGGCCGCCTTGGCCAGGTCCAGGGTGCCGCGGTAGTGGTGCAGCGTGACCCCGCCCCCGGACTCGGTGCCGACCGCCTCCGCCTTCTGCGCCCCGCGCAGCGCTCCGGCCGCCGAGGCCGGGTCGGTCGCGCCGCTGCTGACCAGGTTGCCGTCCGGCAGTTGGCGCACGTCCAGCTTGACCCACTTGCCCTCGGGCACCTTGGCGCCGCTGTTCTGCAGGTAGACGGTGCCGGGCAGGACCACCTCGACGATCTTCCCGGTGGTCGCCGCGCCCGGCGGCACCTGGACCTCCAGCCGGCCGATGCGCTTCACGTAGTCGTAGCCGCCCGTGCCGCTGAACGAGGCCTTCTTCTCGGCGGACTCGGTGACAAGCTCGGTGGCGGCGTGTGCGGAGCCGGTGCGGCCGGTGATGTCGGCGGCGTTGCGCACCGCCGTCAGCGGGTCCGCGGCGAGCTGGTCCGGGGCGCTCGACTGCTGGTCGGAGGAGCCGACGCCGGCGCCGCCGGAGCAGCCGGCCGCTCCGGCCGCCAGCGCGGCGGTGAGCAGGGCGGCCCCGGCCGCGGAGCGCAGCCGCGGACGGCGCTCCGGCCGCCCGCTGCACTGCTGGTCGGTCATCTTCATCCTCGCCACAACCCCCTCGGGCCCGACTGCCCTGCCGGGACACCACCGGGTGGGCAGAGCTCTTTCCGGGCAAACGAGTTGGAAGGAAAAGGGTTACGGGTGCCGACCGTCCGGCGGACGTCGCGCAGGGGCCTCCGGCGCGTTACCGTGAAGCACGTGCACAGTGAGCTGTCGGCCGCGCCCGGCACCCGGATGCCCGAGCACCGCCTCGCGATCAGCGAGCGCGGTTCCTTCACCTTCGCGAGCTGCAGCTGTGGCTGGTACGCCCCGGCCCGCCGCTCCCGGGACCTGGCCCGCCGCGAGGGGGCCGTCCACCTCGCCGAGAGCGGCGTCGAGCCGGACTGACCGCACGGGGCCGTCCTGCGGCCACCGGCCAGTGGGCACCGGTCGGAGGTACCGGTCGGGGGGCGCCGGTTTTTTTGGGGGCACCGGGCGGCGGTTCAGGCCGCGAGGTCGGACTCCGGAGGCTGTTCCTCCGCCCGCACCGCCCCACGGCCGCGCCGACGGCCGCGCGGGGCTGCTCCGCCGCGGGCCGCGCCGCTGCGTTCCGGTGCCCGGATCAGCGGGGCGACGGCCGTCCGGGTCAGCGCGTGGCAGAACGGGACCAGCACCGCCATCGCGATCGGCGCCAGCAGCAGCACCACGGCGACGGCGAGCGCGAAGCCCCCGATCACGTCGGTCGGGTAGTGGACGCCCATGAACATCCGGCAGAAGCCCTGCAGCAGGGCCAGCCCGCCGGCGATCCAGCCGAGCTTCCGGTTCACCAGGAACAGCGCCACCGCGACGCCCATCGTCATCGTCGAGTGGTCGCTGACGAAGGAGTGGGTGCCGGCCTTGCCGTCCACCAGCACCAGCAGTCCGGGATGGTCGACGAACGGGCGCGGGCGGTCCACGATCGCGGCGATCGGCAGGTTGGCCAGCTCGGCGACGGCCACCGAGAGCGGCACCCAGAGCAGCCCGGCGATCGCCACCGGCGCGTCCGGGCGGCGTCTGGCCTGCAACCAGGCCACCAGCCCGAGCATGGCCAGGCCGATCAGGATGCCGTACTCGCCGATCCACGAGACCAGGTGGTCCAGCCACTGCGGGGAGCGCTTGGCCAGGCCGTTGACGGCGTAGAGCAGGCCGAGGTCGGGGTTGGTCGTGTCGGCAAGCGGCGTCGACACGCCGCACCTCCTTCTGGTCCGCTGCACCTGTACGTTCCCGCCGGGGCCCGCCCGGCGCGGAATGCTGACGAGGGGCCACCGGAAGAAACGTCATTTCCGGGACACAGCGTTCCACGGAAACGCGCGGTTATCGAAACTTGACTCAGCGTCCACACGGCGCACACAGGTCCCGGTGGCCCCGTCCGTACCCGTCCATGTCCCGCCCGTGACCCGCCTGCGCCCCGTCCATGTCCCGCCCGTGCCCCGCCTCTGCCCGGCCTACCGGCCCGCCCCGGTGGGGCTCGGCCCGGTCGGCGCGGGCGGGGCCGCCACGGCGGGCCGGGCGGGTGCCGCCGGGGCGCTGCCCGGGGCACCGGCCTGGGTACCGGCCGGGGCGCCCGTCTGGGTGCCCGCGGGGCTCGTCGGCGTCGTCGAACCGGGCCGGCTCGGGGCTTTGACCGCGCCGTCGTTGTTCCGGCTCGGCAGCGCCTGGGCGCCGTCCGAGGTGACCCGGGTCGCGCCGATGTACTCCTTGGTGTCGATCTTGTCGTAGCGGATCACCGCGCCGGTGTGCGGCGCGTTGATCATGTACCCGCCGCCGACGTAGATCCCGACGTGGTGGATGCTCCGCGGATCGCTCAGGTCCGTCGCCCAGAACACCAGGTCTCCCGGACGCAGCTGATCGCGCGACGGGTGCGGCCCCGCGTACCACTGGTCGTTGGCCACCCGGGGCAGGGTGATGCCCACGCTGGCGTACGCGGCCTGGGTCAGGCCCGAGCAGTCGAACCGCCCGTTCTGCGAGGGCAGGCCCTCACCGCCCCACAGGTACGGGGTGCCGAGCTTGGTCTGCGCGAAGTAGATCGCCGCCGCCGACTGCGCGGACACCTCCAGCGGCGCGGTCGGCGCGGTGAAGCTGCGGGCCATCGCCTGGATGCTCCGCACGTACCCCTGGGTCTCCTTGTACGGCGGGATGCCCCGGTTGCTCGTCACCGCGTACGGGCCCGCGTTGTAGGCGGCCAGCATGTTGGCCTGCGGGTCGCCCGGGACGCCCGAGACGTCCTTGGCGAGCGCGCAGTCGTAGACCGCCGCCGAGGCGATCGCGTCGTACGGGTCCCAGACGTCCTTCCGGCCGTCCCCGTCCGCATCCGTCCCGTACGTCGCCCAGGTGCCCGGCATGAACTGCGCCATTCCCTGCGCCCCGACACCGGAGCGGGCCTTGGGATCGAATCCGCTTTCCTGGTACAGCTGTGCCGCGAGCATCGGCGGAGAGATCTCCGGACACAGGGCGCCCCACTTCTGGATCGCCTCCTGGTACGCCGCAGGAACGGTTCCGGGCGAGAGGGCGGAGCGATTCGCTGACTGCTGCGGCGTCCCACTTGCCGCATAAGTCCCCATCGTCACCAGCCCGATGAACCCGAACGCAACAACTCCCGCAGCGGCGGCGGCCGTACCGGCCTTCCGGAGTACCATCAGCACCATCCCGACGATCCGTCAGTCGAAGTGTCCCGGAAGGCGTTGCTCACCGCAATCATCAGAGATACAAGGAGTGAGCGCTATCCTTCGTACGGTGGACATCCTCGCGTACGTGTCCGATGCCTCACGACCAATCCGCGAGAAGTAGCCAAGTCGACATCAGATCTGGCCAAGAATAGGCACCGACCCTTCGCGCGGGCGGGGTCCGGGCCCTTGAATTTGCCTGATCGGGCGGTGAGATGGAAATGAACCTGAGCAGCGTGCACAGTTATGCGGTCGGCCACCTGGCCGAGGACCCCCCCAAGAAGCCGAGTATCGACACCATCATCGGCGGAATCGCCCCCGACTGGGGGCCGTTCGCGAGCCTCGGGTCGGAGGCCCGGGTGATGGTCGAGGTCATCATGGCCGTCGCCATCCTCGTCTGCCTCGGCCTCGCGGTCTGGGGCGCGGCCAAACAGCGGATCGGTGCGACCGCGATGCGGGACAGCTTCGGAGCCGAACAGGGCAAGGGACTGATCGTCGCCGGACTGACCGGCGTGTTCATCATCGGATCACTCGGCACCCTGTTCACCATTGTCTACGGCATGGCGATCTGACGATCGGACAGCGGTAGTCCGGCCCGTCCGAGGTTAGGTCCCCCATCCGGACCCCTCCAGCGGCCGGCCTGCCAGGAGTTCACCCCGTCCCACCCTCCGTCCGCGCCCGCCCCCGGGTGGAGGGCCCCCGGAGCCGCCCCCGGCTCCCCGCACCAGGAGGGCCGCCGTGCCGTCGTTCGACGACCAGCCGCACACCCGTACGCGGCTGCCGGTCGGCGAACAGCCCTCCCCGCCGCCGAGCCTCCGTCAGTCCCGGCCGCTGCGCACCCTGCTGACCGTCCTCGTGGTGGTCACCCTCCTCGTCGTGGCCATCGCCATCGCGAACCGCGGCAAGCCCGCCCCCGGCAGCGGCGGCACCGGCAGCGGCTCCGCCGACCGTGCCGCCCCCAGCGCGCCCTCCGGTGCCGGCCCCGCCCCGAGCGGCGACCAGCCCGTCGGCACCACCGTCAACGGCATCGCGGCCGGCTTCCCGCACAGCGACCAGGGCGCCCAGTCGGCCGCCGCCAACTATGCGGTGGCGATCGGCTCCGCGGACATGTTCCGCACCGACAGCCGCCACACCATCGTCGCCACCATCGCCGACCCGGCCGCGGCGCCGACCCTGCAGAGCCGGCTGGACCAGGGGTTCTCACCCGAGACGGCAGCCAGATTCGGGGTCGATGCCCAGGGGCGGCCGCCCAAGGGGCAGACCTTCGTCAGCCGGACGATCCCGGTGGGAACCAAGAGCAACGGCTACACCGCGGACAGCGTCAAGATCGACGTGTGGTGCACCGGACTGTTCGGGCTCGCCGGTGAGCGTTCGGTCAAACCGGTGTCCCAGGAGTGGTTCACGCTGAACCTCAGCCTGCGATGGACCGGGACGGACTGGAAGCTCACCGACTTCAGTCGAGTGTCGGGTCCGGCCCCCGTCCCGCCGGACCAGCAGGCCGCGACCGCCGAGGAGATCACAGGTGCCGTCGAGCAGTTCGGAGGCTTCCGCTATGCCCGCTGACGGTAACCCGGGCCTCGTCCGGCGGGCCCTGGGCCGCGTGACGGGGGTGGCGCTGTTGGGCGCCGTCACGGTTGCGGCGACAGCCCAGCGTGCGCTGGCGGAGCCTTCGCCCACTCCCAGTTCCGGGGCGAACAACACGAGTTGCCCGGGAGTCCCGTTGCCCGGGAACGATGTCTACTGCGCTCCGCCCGGCGGTGGCTCGCTTCCGGGTGGCGGCGCCGTCGGGGCCGTCGCCGATCCGCTCGGGGCGCTCGCGAAGAGTTGTGCGCAGGCCGCGGCGTGGGTGGTGCGGAACCTGTCGGGGGCGATCGACGGGACGACGCAGGTGGACTTCACCAACGCGTCGTTCCTGCAGCAGTACGCCGTGGTGTTCGCGGTGTCGACGGTGATCACGCTGGTGCTGTGGCTGCTGGCGGTGACGAAGCGGGCGGTGCGCGGGGCGCCGTTGACGACGGCGTTCTCGGAGGCGATCGGCTTCCTGTGGCTGACCGTGGTGGCGTCCGCGTTCACGCCGCTGATCCTGTACACCGTGGTGAGCGTGACGGACGGGCTGACCAAGGCGATCACGGTCGGGACGAAGACGGACACCGGCTCGTACCTGAGCGGGTTCGCGGACACGCTGGAGAAGGGCAACGTCGGCGGCGGCCCGCTGATCCTGGTGCTGGTGTCGCTGGTGGCGGTGCTGGCGGCGGCGGTGCTCTGGATCGAGCTGCTGATCCGGGCGGCGATGCTGTACGTGGGCGCGCTGCTGGGGACGGCGGTGTACGCGGGGCTGGTGGACAAGCAGCTGTGGAAGCACGTGCGCCGGTGGGCCGGGGTGATGCTGGCGGTGGACCTGGCGAAGCCGATCATCGTGGTCATCCTGGGCCTGGCGGGCGCGGTCGCGACCGGGGCCGGGGCCAGTGACGACTTCGCCCGGGTGCTGTCGGGGCTGGCGATCCTGTTCCTGTCGATCTTCGCCAGTGCCGCGATCTACCGCTTCGTGCCGGGCTTCGGCGACGAGATCCTGAACATGCGCCAGGCCAGGGCCAACGCGGTGCAGGCGGGTTCGGCGATGATCAACGGCACCGCGAACATGATGAAGCAGGGCATCACCACCCACGGCGACCGCGGCGGGCAGGCCGGCGGCGCCGGTGGTGGCGGTGGTGCGGGCGGCGGCTCGGTCGCGCCGGGCATCGCCGCCCACGCCGGCCGGACGCCCGCCCCGCCGCCGCAGGCCGGGCCGCCGCAGGCCACCCCGGTTCCGATCCGCGACAGCAATCCAGCGAAGGGAGGGTGACGGGTAAGTGAGCAGCGAACCACTCGGCCAGTACGGCGCCCAGTACGCCCAGCCGTACGTGCACCAGCGCCGCACCTACCTGATCGGCAAGGCCCGCCCGAACGCGCCGATCGGCCGGAACCGGGAGTCCGGCGAGATCCTGCTGATCATCTTCGGGGCGTTCCTCGGGATGCTCTGGGGCCTGCTGATGCCGGTCCTGCCGCTGCGGATCGCCGGTCTGATCGGCCTGCCGCTGCTCGCCATCGGGGCGGTGTACGTGCCGTACCGCAAGCGGACGTTCTACAAGTGGATCGAGATCAACCGCACCTACCGCCGGACGGTCCGCAGCGGGCGGGCGGTGTGGCGTTCGGACGTGATGGACGCCGGCACCCGGCTGGACGGCCGGGAGGTGGAGGTCGGCCCGCCGCCCGGCGTGGGGCGGCTGCGCTGGCTGACCGCGCCGTTCGGGCCGGACGAGGTCGGGGTGCTGATGCACCTGGAGCGGCGTACGGTGACGGCCGCGATCGAGATCGAGGGCCCGGGCGTCGGGCTGCGCGACTCGGAGGACCAGGAGGCGCTGGTCGACCGGTTCGGCACGCTGCTGAAGCACGTCGCCAACGGGGACGGCTTCGTGACCCGGCTGCAGATCCTGGCCCGGACCCTGCCGGCCGACCCGGACGCGCACGCCAAGGACGTGGAGCGCCGCGGGGACCACGACGCGCCGCGCTGGCTGCAGGACTCGTACGACCAGTTGCAGTCGATGGTGTCGACCTCCTCGGAGCAGCACCGGGCGTACCTGGTGGCCTGCATGCACTACACCCGGGACCTGGCCGCCGAGGCGCACGCGATGGGCCGCAGCGCCGACGGCCGCGGTGCCACCGGCCGGGGGGCCCGGGACGACGAGGGGCTGGCGGCCGTGATGGCGCGCGAGCTGACCGACATCTGCGCCCGGCTGGCCGAGGCGGACATCCGGGTGCGCCAGCCGCTGGGCCAGGCCCGGCTCTCCTCGCTGCTGCACTCGATGTACGACCCGGACCACCCGATCGACCACATCCAGGCGATGTCCCGGCGCAACGCCTGGCCGGCCGAGCTGGACGCGACCGACCCGCAGTATCTGCAGGCGAAGACCCGCGAGTCGGCGACCCGGGAGCCGTGGTGCCACGCCACCGCGTGGATCAAGGAGTGGCCGCTCACCCCGGTGGGCGTCAACTTCCTGGCGCCGCTGCTGGTGCACACCCCGGACGTGATCCGGACGGTCGCGGTGACGATGGACCTGGAGCCCACCGACGTCGCGATCGAGCGGATGCTGACCGAGAAGACCAACGACGAGGCGGAGGCCAGCCGCGCCGCCAAGATGAACCGGACGGTCGACCCGCGCGACCTGGCCCACACCGGCCGGGTGGACCAGCGCGGCGACGACCTGGCCTCCGGCGCGGCCGGCGTGAACCTGGTCGGCTACATCACGGTCTCCGCGCGCAACCCCGACGCCCTGGCCCGCGACAAGCGGACCATCCGGGCCTCGGCCGGCAAGAGCTACCTCAAGCTGGAGTGGTGCGACCGGGAGCACCACCGGGCCTTCGTCAACACCCTTCCGTTCGCCACCGGCATCCGCCGCTGAGCCCGCCGGTACGCCCCCGCCCTCACGTCCCGCGCCCGTACGCCCCGCGTCCGGGCCCACCCGTTACCCGTCCACCGCTCACCCGTCAGGAGGCCGCCCATGGCGCTCGGCAACCTCACCGAGGCCTTCACCAGCCTGATGTTCGGCAAGGTGGAGACCACCCGCCTGCCGGTGCGCACCTCCACCGGCCAGGCGCAGGCGGTCTACCTGCCCACCGCCGCGCCGGGGCTGGGCGACTCGGGCGTGATCATCGGCCGCGAGGTGTACAGCGGCAAGGGGTACGTGTACGACCCCTTCCAGCTGTACGGGCAGCAGCTGCCCGCCCCGCACTGGCTGGTGCTCGGCGAGTCCGGCAACGGCAAGTCCGCGCTGGAGAAGACCTACGTGCTGAGGCAGTTGAGGTTCCGTGACCGCCAGGTCGTGGTGCTCGACGCGCAGGGCGAGGACGGCGTCGGCGAGTGGAACCTGATCGCCAACGCGCTGGGCATCAAGCCGATCCGGCTGGACCCGATGGCCGCCCGGGACGGCGGGGTCAAGCTCAACCCGCTGGACCCGGCGATCACCCAGACCGGGCAGCTGTCGCTGCTGCGCACCATCATCGAGGTGGCGATGGGGCGCGGCCTGGAGGAGCGGGCCGGGTTCGCGCTGAAGGCCGCGCACGCCCACGTGGTGGCCTCGGTGACGAGCCGCCAGCCGGTGCTGGACGACATCATCGACACCCTGCGCAATCCCGACCTGTCCTCGGTGGAGTCGCTGGGCGTGGCGGTGGAGGAGGTGCAGTCCTGGGGCCTGGACGTGGCGCTGGTGCTGGACCGGCTGGTCGACGGTGACCTGCGCGGCATGTTCGACGGGTCGACCACCGAGGGCATCGACCTGGACGCGCCGCTGATCGTCTTCGACCTCTCGCACATCGACCGGAACTCGATCGCGATGCCGATCCTGATGGCGATCGTCGGGGTGTGGCTGGAGCACACCTGGATCCGGCCTGACCGGAAGAAGCGCATCTTCCTGGTCGAGGAGGCCTGGCACATCATCAACAGCCCCTTCGTGGCGCAGCTGTTCCAGCGGCTGCTGAAGTTCGGACGCCGACTCGGGCTCTCCTTCGTCGCGGTGGTGCACCACCTGTCGGACGTGGTGGACGGCGCGGCGGCCAAGGAGGCGTCGGCGATCCTGAAGATGGCCTCCACCCGGACGATCTACATGCAGAAGGCCGAGGAGGCGCGGGCCACCGGCCGGGTGCTGGGCCTGCCGCGGTGGGCGGTGGAGATCATCCCCACACTTTCGCCGGGCATCGCGGTCTGGGACGTCAACGGGAACGTCCAGGTGGTCAAGCACATCATCACCGAGACCGAGCGGCCGCTGGTGTACACCGACCGCGCGATGACCGAGGACGCGGTGGCCGAACGGGTGCGCGCGGAGCGGCACTTGGCGGCCGAGCCGGGGGTCTGAGGGCGGTTCCTCCGCAGCCTCCGTGCCCCGCGGGCGGCGACGGTTCCTCCGCGGCCTCCGCACTCCTCGGACGGCGACGGTTCGTCAGGAGGTAATCCTCTCGTTACGTTCGACGTCCTGACAGCTACGCGCGTTGACCCTAGGCTTCACAGGCGCAACACATGCCCGTACGCCGCTGCTGTCCACAGCCGGTGCTCCTCCGAGGTGCAGGGGACCCCTCATGCTCACCGTCAGATCCCGACGGACGGCGCTCGCCGTCGTCGCCGCCGCAGGTCTGCTCGGCACGGTGGTCGTGCCGACGGCCGCCCAGGCCGCCGACGCCAACAGCCAGCGTCACAAGACCGTCAACCTCCAGCTGCTGGCGATCAATGATTTCCACGGCAACCTGGAGCCCCCGGCCGGCTCCTCCGGCACGATCAAGGAGATCGACCCGGCCACCGGCAAGGAGGTCGCCACCCCGGCCGGCGGCATCGAGTACCTGGCCACCGAGCTGCGCAAGGCCCGGATCCCGGCCGACGACTCGATCACCGTCGCGGCCGGCGACATCATCGGCGCCAGCCCGCTCACCTCCGCGCTCTTCCACGACGAGCCGACCATCGAGGCGATGGACAAGCTCGGCCTGGACGTCACCTCGGTGGGCAACCACGAGTTCGACGAGGGCGCGCAGGAGCTGCTGCGCATGCAGGAGGGCGGCTGCCACCCGACCGACGGCTGCTACGAGCCCGGTCGCACCTTCAAGGGCGCCAACTTCAACTACCTGTCGGCGAACGTCACCGACGAGAAGACCGGCAAGCCGCTGCTCGCCCCGTACTGGATCACCAAGTCCCAGGGCGTGAAGGTCGGCTTCATCGGCGTCACCCTGGAGGGCACGCCGAACATCGTGACCGCCGAGGGCGTCAAGGGCCTGAAGTTCGCCAACGAGGTCACCACGATCAACAAGTACGCCGCCGAGCTCAAGGCCAAGGGCGTCAACTCGATCGTCGCGCTGATCCACGAGGGCGGCTACCCGGCCAGCAGCGTCTACAACTACGACTGCGGCGCGGCCGGTCAGGGCATCTCCGGCCCGATCGTCGACATCGCGAAGAAGATCGACCCGGCGGTCGGCGCCATCGTCACCGGCCACACCCACAACGCGTACGCCTGCAGCATCCCCGACCCCAACGGCGTTCCGCGCTCGGTGACCAGTGCCGCCTCCTTCGGCCGGCTCTTCACCCAGATCGACATGAAGCTCGACAAGACCACCGGCGAGATCGTGCGCCCCTCGGTCAAGGCCGAGAACCACGTGGTGCGCCGCACGGTCGAGAAGGCGCCCGACATGACGGCGCTGGTCGACCACTACGCCAAGCTGGCCGCCCCGATCGCCAACCGTCCGATCGGCTACATCGGTTCGGACATCAACGGCCGTGGCAGCAGCGACCTGGAGAAGCCGCTCGGTGACCTGATCGCCGACGCGCAGCTGGCGGGGCTCGCCCCGGCCGACAAGGGCGGTGCGCAGGTCGCCTTCATGAACCCCGGCGGCATCCGCTCCGACCTGGTCTACAAGGCCTCCGGCAGCGAGGGCGACGGCGTCGTGACCTACGGCGAGGCGTTCACCGTCCAGCCGTTCACCAACATGATGCAGGTCAAGACGCTGACCGGTGCCCAGCTGATCCAGCTGCTCCAGCAGCAGGTGAGCGGCTCCAACGGCGCCGCGCCCAAGGTGCTGCAGGTGTCGTCGAACCTGCACTACACCCTGGACATGCGCAAGACCGGCGCGGACCGGGTGGTCGTGGACTCGATCCGGCTGAACGGCGCGCCGGTCGACCCGGCCGCCAAGTACCGGGTCGCGGCCAACGAGTTCCTGGCCGGCGGCGGCGACGGCTTCCCGGCCTTCGCGGCCGGCACCGACAAGCTCGTCGGCGCGTCCGACCTGGACGTCTTCACGGCCTACCTGGGTGCCCACAGCTCGGCCGGCGCGCCGCTGCGGGCCCCGGCGCAGGACCGGATCAAGATCATCGGCCCGGGCAGCGACATCGACTGACCGTGAGCCGGCCCCGAGGGGCGGGTGGGGCGCTGTCGGGGCGCCCCACCCGCCCCTCTCCCTATGCGGGGGCGGGTCCGCCGGGCAGCCGGACGGTCGCCAGCGCGCCCGGACCGCCGTCCGTGGCCGGGCCGAGCGTGACCTCGCCGCCCGCCTCCCGGACGCTCTGCGCGACGATCGACAGCCCGAGGCCGGAACCGGGCAGCTGACGCGAGGACGGCGAGCGCCAGAACCGGTCGAAGACGTACGGGAGTTCCTCGGCCGGGATCCCGGGGCCGTGGTCGCGGACGGTGAGCACGCCCTGGTCCAGCCGGACGTCGATGGTGCCGCCCGGCGGGCTGTACTTGACCGCGTTGTCCAGCAGGTTGATCACCGCCCGTTCCAGCCCGGCCGCGTCGCCGTGCACGTACCAGGGCTCGGTGCTCGTCTCGAAGACCAGCCCCGGACCGCGCAGCTTCGCCCGCTCGACCGCCCGCCCGGCGATCTCGTGCAGGGCGACGACGGTGAGGTTCGGGCCCGCCTTGGGGGAGTCCGGGCGGGAGAGCTGCAGCAGGTCGCCGATCAGCACCGTGAGCTCCTGCATCTGGGCCTTCATGTTGCCCAGCAGCTTGGTCTTGGTGGCCGGGGGGAGCGGCCGGCCGGTGTCGTTGCTGCGGATCAGCAGGTCGACGTTGGTGCGCAGCGAGGTGAGCGGCGTCCGCAGCTCGTGGCCCGCGTCGGCGATCAGCCGGGTCTGCCGCTCGCGGGAGTTGGCGAGGGCGGTGCTCATCGAGTTGAAGGAGGTGGAGAGGCGGGCGATCTCGTCGTCCCCGTGGACCGGGATGGTGGTGCCGACCTCCTCGGTCCGGGCGATGTGCTCGACGGCGTCGGTGAGTTGGTCGACCGGCTTGAGGGCGGAGTGGGCGACCAGCCGGCCGGCGAGGGCGGCGAGGAGGATGCCGCCGAGGGAGACGGAGCCGAGCAGGATCGCGAGGTCCTGGAGGGAGTCCTCGATGGGCTGGGTGGAGGTCGCCACCATGACCACGGCTGGGCCGCCGGGGCCGCGCGCAACGGACAGCCGCACGATGGCGGGGTCGCCGTTCGTGAACCGGCCGTCACGGATGATCGACTGATTGGGCCTGAGTCGAAGTGCCGCGGAGTCGTTCGATTCGATCACGACCCCCCTGGTGGCGTTCGGCGGCAGGCAGACCTGGGTCGGATTCATCAGCACGTACTGGGTGTCCCGGGAAACCGGACCGTTGGCTTGGTCCCCGTACGGTGCGGCTTCGAGTGCGGCCTCCGGGGTGCTCGGACACGGGAGGGTGAGCTTCACGACAGGCGGGAGCGGTGAGTTCGCGAGGTCGTGCCGCACCTGGTTGTAGAGCTGCTTCTCCACGATGAACCAGCAGGCCAGGGCGGACAGCGCGATGGCCACCGCCACCGCCGCCGCGCTCAGGAAGGTGAGGCGACTGCGCAGGGAGCGGGAGCGGAGCCAATGGACCAGGCGCCGGCGCCGGCCGGGGCTGCGGGGCGGGGCCAGCGGGGGAGGCGGAATGCTGCTCACGCGCCGGCGCCGGCTGCCGGGCGCAGGGCGTAGCCGACGCCGCGTACGGTCTGGATCAGGCGGGGCATGCCGCTCTGTTCGGTCTTGCGGCGCAGGTACATCACGTACACGTCCAGGGAGTTGGAGGAGGGCTCGAAGTCGAAGCCCCAGACCGCCTTGAGGATCTGTTCGCGGGTGAGGACCTGGCGGGGGTGGGAGAGGAACATCTCCAGCAGCATGAACTCGGTGCGGGTGAGTTCGATCGGCTTGCCGGCCCGGGTGACCTCGCGGGTGGCGGTGTTCATCCGCAGGTCGGCGAAGGCCAGCACCTCGCTCTCGTCCTCGGCGGCGGCGCGGGCGGCGGCCTCGGCGGCGAGGGCGTTGCGGCGCAGCAGGGCGCGGACGCGGGCGAGCAGTTCGTCGAGTTCGAAGGGCTTGGCGAGGTAGTCGTCGGCGCCGACGTCGAGGCCGGTGACGCGGTCGCCGACGGCGTCGCGGGCGGTGAGCATCAGGACCGGGACGGTGTCGCCGCGGGAGCGCATCCGGCGGACGGCGGTGAGGCCGTCCATCCGGGGCATCATGATGTCCAGCAGGACGAGGTCGGGCCGGTCGCGTTCGACGGACTCCAGCGCTTCGTAGCCGTCGGTGGCGGTGGCGACCTCGTAGCCCTCGAAGGCGAGGCTGCTCTCCAGGGCGTCCCGGAGGGCGGGTTCGTCGTCGACCACGAGGAGCCGTGCGGCGGGGTGGCCGGGCTCGGCGGGGGTGCGGTCGTCGGCGGACGGGGTCATGGGCGGCTGCCCTTTCTCGTCGGGTGGAGGGCCTGCTGGGAGCAATTGTCCGTGCTGTGGGCGGTGCCCCGGGTGTTCCGGGCTACAGGTTCTGGCCGGCTTCGAGCTTCGGCAGGACCTGCTTGATGTTGTCGATCGGGATGGCGAAGCCGAGGCCGACGCTGCCGGCCGTGCTGCCGCCGGCGGTGGAACTGGTGCCGGTCGGGGCGTACATCGCCGAGTTGATGCCGATGACCTGGCCGTTGGCGTTGATCAGCGGGCCGCCGGAGTTGCCGGGGTTGAGGGCGGCATCGGTCTGGAAGGCCTTGTAGGTGGTGGTGCTGCCGCTGTTCGGCTGGGGCTGGGAGCCGCGCAGGCCGGGCAGGCTGGGGAAGCCGAAGCCGCCGTTGCCGCTGGTGCTGCCCTCGTCGAGCTGGACGGTGACGTCGCGGTTCTCGGCGCTGATGATGCCGGAGGTGACGGTGCCGGTGAGGCCGTCGGGGTTGCCGATGGCGACGACCGGGTCGCCGACGGCCACGGTGGAGGAGTCGCCGAGGACGGCGGGGGTGAGGTTCCCGGCGCCGGTGGCGGTGATCACGGCGATGTCGAGGGACTTGTCGGTGCCGGTGACGGTGGCCTGGGCGGTGGAGCCGTCCTTGAAGGTGACGGTGATCCGGCCGCCGTCGGCCGCGGTGTCGATCACGTGGTAGTTGGTGAGGATCCGGCCGTCCTTGTCCAGGACGACGCCGGTGCCGGTGGCGGTGCCGTTGCCGTTCTTGACGGTGATCTGGACGACGCTGGGCGAGACGGCGGCGGCGATGGCCGGCACGTTGGCGCTGCCGTCGCTGCGGGCTGCGACCGGGCTGGCGGTGGTGGCGACCCGGGTGTCGCCGGCCTGCCGGTCGGCGGCGACGACCCCGCCGGTGACCCCGCCGATCACGGCGGCGACCGCGGCGACGGCGGTCACCAGGGCGAGCCGGCCGCGCAGCAGACCGCGCCGGGCCCGCTTGCCGCGGCCGCCGCCGTCGTCGGGGGAGCCGGGGCCGAGGACGGTGGGCGGCTCGGGCGGCATGGGCGGGGGAGGCGGCGGCCCGTCGAAGCCGCCGCCGGAGTGGTCCTCGCGGTAGGCGTACCCGGCGGGGCCGGCGCTGCCCGCGCCGCCGTCGAGCACGGTGCCCTCGATCACCCGGGGCTCGTACGGGCCGTGCTGCTCGCCGTGCTGCTCGCCGTACTGGGTGCGGGCCTGCCCGCCGTCCTGGTTGCCGTACTGCTCGCTGGGGTGCCACTGCTGTTCGCTCATGCCGACCAAGCTCCGCCCGGTGGATGAGGACTGGATGAGAACCGGCTCAGAGGGTGGAAAGAAGCCCGTTGGGTTCTCATAAAGCCTGGTCAGGCGGGTCGCGGAGCGGAGTCGGCGTCTCCGTTTCCGGTCGTGCGTTCGCCGTTTCGCGCGCCGGTCCGTCCGCCGGTTCGCGCACCCGGTCCGTCCGCCGCTCCGCTCGGTCCGCTGCCGTGCGGAGGCCGGCTACGGCGCCGCGGGGCGGCCGGGCGCGGCGCCGTCGCAGCCGCAGGAGCGGCGGACGACCAGGCGGGACGGGAACTTGCGGACCCGCTCGGTGTCCGAGCCGGGCACCATCAGCGAGTCGTCCAGCACCAGGTCCACGGCGGCCCGGGCCATCGCGTCGCGGTCCGAGGCGACGGTGGTCAGCGGCGGGTCGGCGAGCGCGGCCTCCGGCACGTCGTCGAAGCCGGCCACCGCGAGGTCCTCGGGGACCCGCAGGCCGACCTCGCGGGCGGCCCGCAGCACGCCGATGGCCTGGTCGTCGGTGGAGCAGAAGACCGCGCGCGGCCGGTCCGGCGAGCGCAGCACGCCGAGGGCGACCTCGTACGCGCCGTAGCGGTGGAAGGGCGCGTCGATCAGGTGCGGCGCGGTGGGGACGCCGTGCGCGTCCATCGCGCGCTGCCAGCCCTCGACGTGGTCGATGACCGGGTCGCCGGGGGCGGGGGACTCGACCGGGCCGCCGAAGCAGGCGACGTACGGGTGTCCGTGCACCTCCAGCAGGTGACGCACGACGGCTTCGGCACCGCCCACGTCGTCGGTGACCACCGCGACGTCGTCGATCGCCTCGGGGCGGCGGTGCAGCAGCACGACCTTGGCGCCCTCCATCGCGGCGAACTCCTCGGCGGCCCGCTGCGAGGGGCCCTGGCTGACCAGGATCAGGCCGGCGACGCGCATGCCGAGGAAGGCCCGGACGTAGTGGACCTCGCGGTCGTCCACGTAGTCGGAGTTGCCGATCAGCACGAGCTTGCCGCGCTCGGAGGCGGCCCGTTCGACGGCGTGCGCCATCTCGGCGAAGAACGGCTGGCGAGCGTCCGGAACGACCATGCCGATCAGGTTGGTCCGCCGGGAGGCCATCGCCTGGGCGACGCTGTTCGGCCGGTAGCCGAGCTGCTCGATCGCCGCGAGGACCTTCTCCCGGGTCGCGGGCGCGACCGGGCGCGGCCCGTTGTTGATGACGTAGCTGACGACCGCGGTCGAGGTACCAGCCAGTCGGGCTACATCGTCGCGCGTCACTTTGGCCACGGGTGGAGTCTACGCGTGTGGCCTCCGGGGCGGCAGTGCGACCTGGGGCCGCCGCCGGTGAACGGCGGGCGGCTCCGGGACGAACCGGACAAGCCGGGCAGGGTGTGGCCCGCCCGGCTCGGGGTCAGGCGTCCAGCGCGCCGGCGGGGCGCTGCGCCAGTTCCGGGCGCTCGCCCTTCTCGGGCTTCTCCGGGACGACGAAGCGGTAGCCGACGTTGCGCACGGTGCCGATCAGCTGCTCGTTCTCCACGCCGAGCTTGGCGCGCAGCCGCCGGACGTGGACGTCCACCGTCCGGGTGCCGCCGAAGTAGTCGTAGCCCCAGACCTCCTGCAGGAGCTGGGCCCGGGTGAAGACCCGGCCGGGGTGCTGGGCGAGGTACTTGAGCAGCTCGAACTCCTTGAAGGTGAGGTCGAGCGCCCGGCCCTTGAGCTTCGCGGAGTAGGTGGCCTCGTCGACCGAGAGGTCGCCGTTGCGGATCTCCATCGGGCTGTCGTCGGTGTCGATCTGGAGGCGGCCGAGCGCGAGCCGCAGCCGCGCCTCGACCTCGGCCGGGCCGGCGGTGTCCAGCAGGACGTCGTCGATGCCCCATTCGGCGGTGACGGCGGCCAGGCCGCCCTCGGTGACCACCAGGATCAGCGGACAGCCGATGCCGGTGGAGCGCAGGAGCTGGCAGAGGCTGCGGATCTGCGGCAGGTCGCGGCGGCCGTCGACCAGGATGACGTCCGCGCTGGGCGTGTCCACCAGGGCCGAGCCCTCGGCGGGGGCCACCCGGACGTTGTGCAGCAGCAGACCGAGGGCGGGCAGTACCTCGGCCGAGGGTTGCAGTGCGTTGGTGAGGAGGAGGAGAGAACTCATACCCGGTGGTCCCCTTTCCGGGTCGTCGCGGTCGCGTTACGGCTGCCGCCACAGCCGGATGGCGCACGTGCTGAGGGGGAGGAGAGGAGGACGGGCGCAAGGGGCGTGCCGGGGGAGCGGACGGCGCGCAGGGCGCGACGGCGTACCCGCCCGGGGTCCCGCAACCCCTGGCGCACCGTTTCTGCCCTGTTCATCACCGCGAAACCCTCCGGTCTGGTCCGGCTCCGGGCGGCGGCCCGGTGCCGGGTGGCGGCGTCCCGGCCGGCCGCGGCACGTCGTTGTGCCGCGACGGACGGGGCGGTCCCCGCGACGCGCCGGGGGTGGGCCGACGAATCGCAAGAACGTCCGTACTGGCGTCCTGAAAGCACAAAAGGACCCGGGGGCGACTCTGCCCGGATCCCTCTTGGTGGTTGAGGATAGCCGACCTCCTCCCGCGCCGGGAGTGTTCCGATCCGACGGTCCCCCCATTTCGGGCGTACGCCGGGTGAGCCTGGACACAGCTTCGAGCGCCGCTCCGCAGTCGCGGGGCCAGGGCGATTGCCGGTCGTGGCGGCGGACCCGCCATCATGGGACGCACATCGGCGGCGCCGTGCGGGTCCATCGTTCGGGTGGTCGGGCGGCCGCTCCGGTGGCGAGCCGGACCGGGGTACCGGGGCCGGGCGAGGACGACGAGAAGGGGTGGCCCGATGGGCGCGACCACCGAGCCCGCGAGCGGCGCCCGGGTGCGCGGCACGATCCGCTACTGGGCGGCGGCGAAGTCCGAGGCCGGGCTGGCCGAGGAGCCGTACGAGGCGGCGACCCTGGCGGAGGCGCTGGCGGGGGCCAAGGAGCGGCACGCCGACCGGCCGAAGCTCGTCCGGCTGCTCGGGCACAGCTCGTACCTGGTCGACGGCGCCCAGGTGGGCGGCCGGGAGCACACGACCGTCGCCCTGACCGAGGGCGGGACGGTCGAGGTCCTCCCGCCGTTCGCGGGAGGCTGAGCGGCGTGACGGACATGAACGACCCGAACCGCGGCGGCTACGGCGAGTGGCCCAGGCAGGACCGGCCGCAGCAGCCCCAGCCCCGACAGCCGCAGCCGCAGGCTCCGCAGGGGCACCCGCAGCACCCGCACTACCCGCAGCAGGCGCAGTACCCGCCGCAGCAGCCGCCGTACGGCTACCCGGCGGACGCGGAGGCGACCGCGGTGCTGCCGCCGGTCCCGGCCTTCGACGACGCGTCGGCGACCACGCTGCTGCCGCCGGTGCCGCCGGTGGACGACGCCGCGGCCACCACGCTGCTGCCGCCGGTGGTCTCCGGCGCGATGCCCCCCGCGCCGCCGCAGCACCCGGGGCAGGCTCCGGCCCAGTACCGGCAGCAGCACCAACAGCAGCCGCAGCAGCCCCCGGCCCAGCCCTGGCAGCCGCAGCACCCGCAGCAGGCGCAGCACCCGCAGGCGCAGTACCCGCAGCACCCGCAGGCGCCGTCCCGGGCTCGGGCCCGGCACGCGGCACCTGCACCTGCACCGGCACCGGCCCCGGCCCCGGCGCCGCAGCAATTCGCCGCGCAGCAGACGGCGGAGGCCTTCGACCCGCCGACCATGATGCTCACGCGCCCGGCCGCCCCCGGCCAGGCCGGCCCGGGCGGTCCGGCAGGCCCGATGGGCCCGATGGGCGCACCGGCCGTGCCGGCCGCGCCGCCGTTCGCGGCCGTCCCGGTGCAGCCCGCACCGGCCGCCGGCCCGCGCGGTCGGACCGGTTCGCCGATCATCGACCCGGGCCTGCAGCCGGCCCTGATCACGGCCGGTGCGGCCGCGCTGCTGGCCGGCGGCGCGGCGCTCGGACAGGTGGCGCTGGCCCTGGTGGTCGCGCTGCTGCAGGTGCTGACGGCGGCCGGCTGGTTCCGGCTGAACGGCATGTGGCCGGCCCGCCAGGGCATCCTGCTCGCCGCGCTGGCCGGGCTCACCGCGGACGTGGCGGTGCTGCTGGCGGACTCCGACGCCGGCGTGGCGGCCGTGCTGGGCACCCTGGGCGGGTTCTTCCTGCTGGTCCTGGTGCTGCAGACGTTCCGTCCGTCGGACCCGAAGGAGCGGTTCTACGCGCTGACCGTGCTGGGTTCGGCCACCGTGGTGACGGCGCTGTGCACCTCGCTGCTGCTGGCCGGCTGGGTGCCGGTCGGGGTGGGCGCGGTCGCGCTGGCCACCCTGCTGGCCGCGGCGCCGCTGCCCGGCCCGAAGCAGCTGGGCCCGGTCCTGGGCCTGGTCGCGGCGGTGGCGCTGGGTCTGCTGGCGGGTGCGCCGGTGGCGCTCGGTGCGCTCGCGGGACTGGGGGCGCTGGTCGGCCGCCGGGTCGCGGCGTACGACTTCCCGTCCCGTTTCGTGCACATGACGGCGGGCGTGGCGCTGCCGCTGGCGGTGTCCGCGCCGCTGATCTGGATCGCCACCGACCTGTTGGCCTGATCCTCCCCGCGCCGGGAACCGGCGCCCCACCGACGTCCCGCCCCGGAACCATGCTCCGGGGCGGGACGTCGTACGGTCGTGCGGAGCGGCCGCGTCCGGCGGCCGCCACCGGACGGCGCACGGCAGCGGCGAACGAGCAACGAGCAACGACCGACGGCAACGAACCGAACAACAGCGGCGAACGACCACAGCGAACGACGGCGGCGACCGGCGACGACGGGGGACACGATGCGCGGATGGCTGAAGGCCACGATCGGCCTGGTGGTGCTCTCCGGCCTCCTGGTGGGCGCCGACCGGATCGCGGTCGGCGTGGCCGAGGACGAGGCCGCCGACCGGATCGTGAACAGCGGCCGGATGAGCCAGCGCCCGGACGTCTCGATCGAGGGCTTCCCGTTCCTCACCCAGGTGCTGTCGATGAAGCTGGACGACGTCCGGATATCCGCCGACGGCCTGACCGTCGGCGACGGCAGCCACCAGGTGGCGCTGCACTCGTTCAAGGCGAAGCTCTCCGGCGTCACGGTGAGCGACAGCATGAACAGCGCCACGGTGGACAGTGGCACCGGCAGCGGGGTGATCTCCTACCCGGACCTCGCGCAGCTGCTGCCGCCGGCCTCCCAGCTGCTGCACGGCGCCAAGCTGCCGGTGGGTGGCAACGCCCGGCTGAGCCTGTCGTACGGCGGCCCGGGCAAGGTCAAGGCCTCGCTGGGGCCGGTCGAGATCGGCGAGGGGAGCGTGCACAACGACGGGAACACCGTCACGGTGGACGGCTTCCGGCTGAGCTCCCTGGTGGGGATGGTCGCCGGGATCACCAACCAGCAGATCGAGCCGATGAGCTTCACCCTGGACACGCTGCCGGCCGGGCTGAAGCTGGCCGCCAAGGACGGCGACAAGGACGGTGTGGCGCCGCTGCCGGAGGGGCTCCAGCTGACCTTCGACGGCAAGGGCGTCAAGCTCCTGGGGTGAGCCCGCGCCCAGCGCTCTCACCCCCCACGGTCCACGCCGGTCCTCGGTCGTCATGCCGCCGAAACGTTCCGCTCCGCGAGACGCGCTGTCCAGCGCGGACCGCGGAGCGGTGGTGTTTCCGCCCGCTGCGTGCCGCCGAGGGGCGGTCCGGCCGGGCCCGGAGGGTCGGATCGAGACCAAATCTCGTGATGTGGTCGTTTTCATCTCAATATCCGACACGCTGATGACAGCGGGCCGCCGGTGTCCCTAGCATCGTCGGCATGAAGCGACAGACGGACCTCACGAAGCGGCGGGCGGTAGACCTGTGCCGCGTGGCCGCCTGTCTGTGTCGAATGCGCTGACTCGGCGTCCCGGCAGGGCAGTTGATGCCCGCCGCCGATCTCCCCGGTGACCGTTCCCGGCCGTACCAGCGGGCCGGCGCCGATGTACTCCGCAGTCCCCTGCCCGGTCGCACCGGTCCACCCACCCTGTCCCAGTATTCGGACAGCGATTCGGACCGGACCCGTCGGGCACCCCTGCAGCACCTCCTGAGCAGCACCTTCCGCAAACCGCCCTCGGATGGAGAACACCACCATGAGCCGCAGCGACGTCCTGGTCGACGCCGACTGGGTCCAGGCCCACCTGGACGACCCGAAGGTCGTCATCGTCGAGGTCGACGAGGACACCTCCGCCTACGACAAGAACCACATCCGCAACGCCGTCCGGATCGACTGGAAGACGGACCTCCAGGACCCGGTCCGCCGCGACTTCATCGACCAGGCCGGCTTCGAGGCGCTGCTCAGCGCCAAGGGCATCGCCAACGACGACACCGTCGTCCTGTACGGCGGCAACAACAACTGGTTCGCCTCGTACGCCTACTGGTACTTCAAGCTGTACGGCCACGGCGACGTCCGCCTGCTGGACGGCGGCCGCAAGAAGTGGGAGCTGGACTCCCGCGACCTGGTCTCCGAGGTCCCGGCCCGCCCGGCCACCGAGTACGCGGCGCAGCCCGTCGACTCGTCGATCCGCGCCTTCCGCGACGACGTGATCGCCGCCATCGGCACCCTGAACCTGGTCGACGTCCGCTCGCCCGACGAGTTCTCCGGCAAGCTGCTCGCCCCGGCCCACCTCCCGCAGGAGCAGTCGCAGCGCCCCGGCCACGTGCCGAGCGCCCGCAACATCCCGTGGGCGAAGAACGCCAACGACGACGGCACCTTCAAGAGCGACGACGAGCTCAAGGCGCTGTACGAGGCCGAGGGCGTCGACCTGGCGACGGACACCATCGCCTACTGCCGCATCGGCGAGCGCTCCGCGCTCACCTGGTTCGTGCTGCACGAGCTGCTCGGCCAGGCGAACGTCAAGAACTACGACGGTTCGTGGACCGAGTACGGCAGCCTGGTCGGCGTGCCGATCGAGCTCGGCAGCAACTGAGCCTCCGGCTCGACCCGTAAGTCAGAAGGGAAAACAGACATGTGCGGTGCGAAGGCCGGCGGCCCGGACCTGGCAGGAGTTGACGTGGCGAACGAGACGATCATCCAGGGTTCGGTGACCCGCGACGGTGAGCCGGTCAACGGCTACGTCCGGCTGCTGGACGAGGGCGGCGAGTTCACGGCCGAGGTGCCCACCTCGGCGACCGGCCAGTTCCGGTTCTTCGCCCGCCCGGGCAAGTGGACCCTGCGGGCGCTGGTGCCGGGCCAGACCGTGGACCGTCAGGTGGTGGCCTCCCAGGGCACCGCCGTCGAGGTCGCGATCGCGGTCTGACCCCGTCCAGGTCGGGTTCCGGCCGCGTCCGACCACGCCCCGGGCGGAGCGGACACGTCGGCCGGAGTACGGACGACACCCCGAGGGCCCCTGCCGTGCAGGGGCCCTCGGCCGTACCGTGGAGGGGTGCAGGCAAGACGGCGGCGTCGCTACTACTTCGCCATGATGGGTGTGTGCCTGGGTCTGTTCGTGCTGGCCTGGGGCGTGGTGCGGTTCTTCTCGGTCGGCGCGGCGATCGGCATGTGCGTGGTCGCGATGGTGATCCCGCCGGCCGCCGCGGTGTTCGCCAACAAGCGTGACCCGGACGACGACTGGTGGAACGACCCGCGCTGGGAGGACCCGAAGTGGGACGAGCCCGGCCACGACCGGGACCGCCCCGACCACGAGCAGCGTCCGTAGCCGCGAGCGAATGTCGACGAATGTCGACGAATGTCGGCGGACGTGGGCGGATGCCTGCGGACGTCTGGGGAGATCAGTACACGAGCGCCTGGACGCCGTCCGCCATGATCTCGCTGACGAAGACCTGCGCGCCCGCGATCCGGACGCCCTCGACGGTGTCCTTCTGCTCGATCCCGCGCCGGGCCGCGCACTGGGTGCAGAGCGTCACCGATCCGGACGCCAGGATCGACTCCAGCAGGTCCGGCAGCGGCGCCGTGTGCGGCAGTTCGAACTCCGCCGCCCGGCCCGGCAGCGCGAACCAGGAGGACTCCCCGGTCAGCCAGAGCGACACCTCGATTCCACTGGCGACGGCCACCGCCGCCACCGTGAACGCCTGCGAGCACCGCTCCGGCGCGTCCGCCCCTGCGGTGACCTTGATGACCAGTTTCTTCGACATGGCGACACCATAGAGCTCCCGCCACCCCCGCCGTCCGTCATCCCCGGAACCCTTGGGCAAAGCTTGGGCGGCGTGGTAACACCGGCGACACCGGCGCGGAACCGCGACGTGGTGGGGCTCACCGCGACCGGCCGTAGCCCGGCGGATAGAGTGAGCGGAGCAAAATCCACCACACTGTCGCCGCCTGGGAGCCCCCCGTGTCCGGTCTGGAAATCTTCTTCGACGGTCTGCTGGCCCTCATGGCCGTGCTGATCACCTGGTTCGCCATCTTCTCGGTGATGAAGCTGTACCAGGGCCAGCGCTGAGCCTGCCGTACGGTTGAGGCAGCCCCACACCGACGACGACAGCGACCAGGAACATGATCGAGATCCCTTCCGACCTCCACAAGGACGTCGTCCCGCTTGCCTTCCTCCTCGGTACCTGGGAGGGCGCGGGCGTCTACGAGCCCCTGCCGGGTGAGGGGGGCCCCGACACGGCGAAGTGCAACTTCGGCCAGGAGATCGTGATCCGGCACGACGGCCGCGCCTTCCTGGAGTTCCGCTCCCGCACCTGGGTGCTGGACAGCGCGGGAGAGAAGCTCCGCCCGCTGGAGAACGAGCACGCGTTCTGGCGCATCACGAGCAACCACGGTGGCACCAGTGGCGCCCGGGGCATCGAGATCTCCTCGGTCCGCGACGACGGCACGGTCGAGATCTGGTACGGCGAGCTGGCCGACGGCAAGCCCCAGGTCGACGTCTCCACCGACGCGGTGGCCCGGATCGAGGGCTCGCCGGAGTACTCGGGCGGCAAGCGGCTGTACGGCTTCGTCAACGGCGAACTGCTCTGGGTCGGCGAGAAGGCCGCCCCGAACGTGCCGCTGCGGCCGTACATGTCCGCGCAGCTGAAGAAGGTGCTCAGCCCGGCCCAGCTGATCAAGGACATCAACGACCTGCCGGACGACGGCATCGCCTTCTTCAAGTAGGCGAGTGGGCACGGATCAGGCAACAGCACAGTCCGTGCACGAGGTAGGGACCGGCCCGCGGCCGGTCCCTACACTTGCATCAGGACCCCCGACTCTGGCAGGGACAGCACCGTGGCGGACACCGGCACCACCGACCTCCAGCTCTCCGGCGACTGGAAGACTGACCTGCGCGAGCGCGGCTACCGCCTCACCCCGCAGCGGCAGCTCGTGCTGGAGGCCGTCGACGCCCTCGACCACGCCACCCCCGATGACATCCTCTGCCACGTTCGGCAGACCGCCAGCGGCATCAACATCTCCACCGTCTACCGGACCCTGGAGCTGCTGGAGGAGCTGGGGCTGGTCTCGCACGCCCACCTCGGCCACGGCGCCCCGACCTACCACCTGGCCGGCCGCCACCACCACCTGCACCTGGTCTGCCGGGACTGCGAGAAGGTCACCGAGACCGGCACCGAGATCGCCCAGCCGCTGATCGACAGCCTGCGCGCGCAGCACGGTTTCGACACCGACCTCAAGCACTTCGCCATCTTCGGCCGCTGCGCCGACTGCACCGCCAAGCTCGCCGGGGACCGGCCGTAAGCTGGCCGGTATGACCGGTGTGAAGAGCCCGCTGCTTGCCCTGCCCGGAGCCGTCCCCGCCGAGGGGGCCGACGAAGGCGTCGCCGCCCACTACGGCGACATCTTCCGCGAGCAACGCGCCCTCGCGCAGGGCACCGGCTTCGTCGACCTCTCGCACCGCGGGGTCGTCACCGTCACCGGCGCGGACCGCCTGACCTGGCTGCACCTGCTGCTCACCCAGCACGTCAGCGAACTGGCGCCGCAGCAGGCCGTCGAGGCGCTGGTGCTCTCCCCGAACGGGCACGTCGAGCACGCCCTCTACCTGGTGGACGACGGCACCACCACCTGGGCGCACGTCGAGCCGGGCACCCAGGGCGCGCTGGTCGCCTACCTGGAGAGCATGAAGTTCTTCTACCGGGTGGAGGTCGCCGACGCGACCGCCGAGTATGCCGTGGTCCACCTGCCGGCCGGCTCCACCGCCTCGGTCGAGGGCGCCGCGGCCGTCCGCGAACTCCCGTACGGGCGCGACCTGTTCGTCCCGCGCGCCGACCTGGAGAAGCTCACCGCCGGGTACGGCCCGGCGGCCGGGATCTGGGCCTACGAGGCGCTGCGGATCGAGGGCCACCGGCCCCGGCTCGGCTTCGAGACCGACCACCGGACCATCCCGCACGAGGTGGACTGGCTGCGCACCGCCGTCCACCTGCAGAAGGGCTGCTATCGCGGCCAGGAGACCGTCGCGCGGGTGCACAACCTGGGCCGCCCGCCGCGCCGGCTGGTCTTCCTGCACCTGGACGGCACCGAGGAGTCGCTGCCCCCGCACGGCACCGAGGTGCGACTGGCCACCGACCCGGACGGCCGGGCGCTCGGCTTCGTGACCTCCTCGGCCCGGCACCACGAGCTGGGGCCGATCGCGCTGGCGATCGTCAAGCGGAACGTCCCGGTGGACGCGGTGCTGCTGGCCGGGACGGTGCCGGGGACCCAGGACGTGATCGTCCCGCAGTAGGCCGGGCCGGTCCTGGCCGGTTCGGTGCCCGGGCCGGTTCGGTGCCCGGGCCCGGCAGGCCCGGGGCTGCTCAGACCTCGACCAGGACGGTGAACGGGCCGTCGTTCACCAGCGCCACCTGCATGTCGGCGCCGAACCGGCCCGTCTCCACCTTGGCGCCCAGCGCGCGCAGCCGGGCGACCACCTCGTCCACCAGCGGCTCGGCGACCGGGCCGGGGGCGGCGGCGTTCCAGGTGGGGCGGCGGCCCTTGCGGGCGTCCCCGTAGAGGGTGAACTGGCTGATCACCAGGAGCGGGGCGCCGAGGTCCGAGCAACTCTGCTCGACGCCTTCCTCGTTCGCCGGCAGCAGCCGCAGCGTCCAGAGCTTGCGGGCCAGTTGGGCCGCCTTGTCGGGGGTGTCGTCGTGGGTGACGCCGACCAGGACGCAGAGCCCCGGCCCCTCGATCGCGCCGACGGTCTCCCCGGCCACGGTCACCCGGGCCTCGCTCACTCGCTGCACCACTGCTCGCATGCCGTCATTGTGCCGGAGGGCCGGACGGCTCCCGGAGGGCCCCCGGCGGCGGTCCGGGAGCGCTCGGCAGTCCGGGAGCACGCGGGCGTTCGCTGACGGCCGCCGGACTCGGGCGGGAGGGGCCGTGCGGCCCGGGCGGGAGGGGCCGTGGGGCTCCCGGTCCCCGTTCCGCGCTCCGCTCGCTGCCGCACGCCCCCACACGCGCCACCCTGGCCGTCCCGCCCGGCTCCCGGTCACCCGCCCGGCCCCGCTGCCGCGCCGCGTCGCCGTGCGCCCTCCGCCCGTCGCACCGCGTCCCCCACGTGCGTCACAGAGGTCCCCCAGGGCGCACCTCAGGGGCGTGTACGAGGGTGGTGCGCGCCGTGAGATGGGCGCCTGCGCCGGGTCGGGCGCCGCTCTTCCTGCGGAAAGGGCCGGTCATATCAGCCACCCCCGTTCGCCAGGGGGCCGTTCGGGTGCACGGGCGGTGCGCGCGCGCCGGGTGGGGTGGCACGCTGGTGGACCGTACGAAGGGTCCGGGGCGCCATCAGGTCCGCCGCGTCGGGCCCCGGGTTCGACCGGGTGGTCGAGTCGGTGGGTCAGGTGTTCCGGCGGTGTCGCCCCGACGGGTGGTCGCGGCCGGGGCGCGGAACCTCCGGGGCCTCCCGGGCGTGCCGACGGACGGAGCGCCGAGCCCGGCGGGGGACGGGCCGGACCGGCGGCAGGGACGGGGTGCCGCGAGCGGGCGGGATCGGACGACGGCAGGTGGGTTGGGTGATGGACGCGAGCAGCGCGGCGCGGGACCGGTCCGGGCAGGTGGCGCGGGCCCCCGGGGGGCCGAGCGGCCCGGCGGCGGGCGCGGACGACGAGCCCGATCTGGAGCGGCTGGGCCTGGACCAGCTGCGGGTGCTGCGCCGGGAGACCATGGAGCAGGAGGCCGACCTCTCCTACCTGCGGCGGCTGCTGCACGGGCGGATGGACATCCTGCGCGCGGAGCTCGACCGGCGCCCCGACGCGGGCCCGGTCCGGGCGGCCGGCGGGTCCGGCCCGGACCTGGTCCCCGGCGACCTGCTGGACCGGCTGCCGGCCATCCTGACCGACGCGCCCTCCACCGTGCGGCGCTCGGCCCGGCACGTCACCCTCGGCCCGCCGCGCACCCGGGAGTCCGGGCTGGAGGCGGACGCGCTGATGGGGGACGTCCAGCTCGCCGACCTGGCGGCGCACCCGGCCGAGGAGCTGCTGGCCGCCCTGGAACGGCTGCGGGCGCACGAGCGGGAGGTGTCCGGACGGCGTCAGCGGCTGCTGCGCACGGCCGACGGTTGCAATGCCGAGATCACCCGCAGGTACCGTGATGGGGAAGCACGGGTCGACGACCTGCTCGCAGGGGGGCCGCTCTGACCGGGTGAGTCGCTGCGGGCGGGTGGGGCCCGGCTCGCTCCCCGGCTCACCCTCGCCCCGGAAGGCTCAACCCCCATGCCGCAGCTCGCCACCGCGCCCGTCCTCGCCGAGGTCATCCGATCCGGCTTCGTCGAGGGCCGCCACCACGGCTCCCTGGTGCTGCTCGCCGCCGACGGCTCGGTCGAGTTCGCGCTGGGCGACCCGGACGCGCCGGTCTTCCCGCGGTCGACGGCCAAGCCGTTCCAGGCGGTGGCCACGCTGCGGGCCGGGCTGGCGATCGAGGGCGAGCTGCTGGCGCTGGCGGCCTCCAGCCACTCTGCAGAATCGTTTCACCTGGACGGTGTGCGAGCCATCCTCACCTCCGCCGGGCTCGACGAGTCGGCCCTGCGCACCCCGGCCGACCTGCCGCTGGACGAGACCGAGGCGGAGACGCTGCTCGGCGCCGGCGGCCGCCGCGCCCCGATCCTGATGGACTGCTCCGGCAAGCACGCCGGCTGGCTGGCCGCCTGCGTGGCCAACGGCTGGGACACCGCGAGCTACCTCGACCCGGCCCACCCGATCCAGCGGCTGGCCCACGAGGCCCTGGCGGAGGGCATCGGCGAGACCCCCGGGCACGCCGGTGTGGACGGCTGCGGCGCCCCGCTGCTGGCCGTCACCCTGACCGGGCTGGCCCGCGGCTACCGCGGCCTGGTGTTGGCCGCCGAGGGCTCCGCGCCGCGCCGGGTGGCCGACGCGATGCGCACCCACCCCGAGTACGTGGCCGGCACCCGCCGGGCCGACACCTGGCTGATGCGGGCGGTCCCGGGCGCGCTGTCCAAGATGGGCGCCGAGGCCGTCCAGGTGGTGGCGCTGGCGGACGGCCGGGCGCTGGCCTTCAAGATCGACGACGGTGGCGAGCGCGCCCGCGGCCCGGTCCTGGCGGCCGCGCTGCGCCGGCTCGGGGTGACCGGGGCGGAGGAGACCGTCGAGCGGATCGGCGCGGCCCCGCTGCTCGGCGGCGGTGCCCCGGTCGGGCGGGTGCGGGCGGCCTTCTAGCCTCCCGCGCCGCTCCGGACTCCCCGGTCGGGGGTCGTCGGCCCCCCGTCGGGGTGCGGGCGGCGCGGGGTCGGTGCACGGTGGACCGGGGGCCGTCGCACAGCTGAGGGAGTCCGCCATGACCGACCACGTGTACCGGGTGACCGAGATCGTCGGGTCGTCGTCCGAGAGCATCGACGCCGCGATCCGCAACGGGGTGGAGCGGGCCGCCCAGACGCTACGCAACCTCGACTGGTTCGAGGTGTCGCAGGTCCGGGGCCATCTGGAGGACGGCCGGATCAAGCACTTCCAGGTCTGCATGAAGGTCGGTTTCCGGCTGGAGGACTGACCCGGCGCGGCCCGGCCCGGCTCCTCCCCGGCGGCGGCGCGGGGCGCGGACGGCCGGGCACGACAGGCGCCGGGCACGACAGGCGCCGGGCACGACAGCGGCCGGGTACGACGGAGGCCGGGACCCGCGGACGAATCCGCGGACCCCGGCCCCGGGCTGTCCCGACCTACCTCGAACTGCCCTGATCGAACGAGATCGGAACGACGGCTCAGTGACCGCCCTGGTCCGCCAGACGCTTGATCGAAGCGGTGACCTCGGCCTCGGCCTCGGCGCGGCCGACCCAGTTGGCGCCCTCGACGGACTTGCCGGGCTCCAGGTCCTTGTAGACCTCGAAGAAGTGCTGGATCTCCAGGCGGTCGAACTCCGACACGTGGTGGATGTCGCGCAGGTGCTCCCAGCGCGGGTCGGTCGCCGGGACGCACAGCAGCTTGTCGTCGCCGCCGGCCTCGTCGGTCATGTGGAACATGCCGATGGCGCGGCACTTGATCAGGCAGCCCGGGAAGGTCGGCTCGTCCAGGATGACCAGGGCGTCCAGCGGGTCGCCGTCCTCGCCGAGCGTGCCCTCGACGTAGCCGTAGTCGGCCGGGTAGCGGGTCGAGGTGAAGAGCATCCGGTCGAGCCGCAGACGGCCGGTCTCGTGGTCGACCTCGTACTTGTTACGAGAGCCCTTCGGGATTTCGATAAGGACGTCGAACTCCAACGGTTCCTCCAAGGTAGGGACTGACAGAATCCAAGTGTCTCCTACGGGAGTGAGTGCTCGGGAAAGGGGCCGGTCGGTGGGCACGGGGGCAGGGGCGGCTCGCCGTCGGCGGGGGACGGCCGCGGGTCTGTTCGGAGCGGCGGTCCTGGTCGCCGGGACGGTCCTGACCTCGGCCGGTGCGCAGGCGCAGCCCTCCCCGGTCCCGGGCGGGCACAGTGCCGGGCCCGGCGCGGACGGCGGGCACGACGGCGGCCGCGACGGCCGCGACGGCAGGAGGGGCGATCACGGGCGGGGCGACACCGAGCCCGGGCCGGTGGACCGCCTGAGCGCCACGCCCACCCGCCGGTCCGTGCCGCCCGCCGCCTCCGCGCCCACCACCGTCGGCAGCGACGCGCCCGCCGCCGGCCCGGCCGCCCTGCCGGGCGCCGTCCTGGCCGCCGCCGAGGCCGGCCCGGCGGCCGCCGTCCCCACCGCGCAGGGCCTCCGGCAGGCGCTCTCCGCAGCCCTCGCCGACCGGGACCTCGGCGAGGTCGCCTTCGCCGTCGCGGACGCCACCGACGGCCGGCTCCTCCACGGCTCCGGGGAGAACACCCCGGCCACCCCCGCCTCCACCACCAAACTGGCCACCTCGGTCGCGGCGCTGTCCCTGATCCCCGGCGACGCCCGGCTGAGCACCACGGTGGTCCGCGGCGCGAACCCCGGCAGGATCACCCTGGTCGGCGGTGGCGATCCGACGCTCACCGCCCTGCCCGCCGACCAGGTGCGGATCGGCGGACAGCCCGTCGACGCCGACACCGCCCCCGCCTCGCTGGACGATCTCGCCCGGCAGACCGCCGCCGCCCTCGCCGCCGCCGGCACCACCACGGTCACGCTGGACTACGACGTGTCGAGGTACACCGGCAACCCGCGGCACCGGAACCACGACGCGCAGAACATCGCCCTGGTCGTCCCGCTGATGGTGGACGAGGCCAAGGCGGACCCGAGGAGCCGCGAGGAGGCGCCCGACCGGGTCGCCGATCCGGCCGGCGCGGCCGCCGGGGCCTTCGCCGCCCTGCTCAGGGCCCGGGGCATCACGGTGGTGGGCGAGGCCGGCCCCGCCGCCGCCCCGGCCGCCGCCGACGCTCCCGTCCTCGGCCGGGTCGACTCGCCCACGATCGCCCGGCTGGTCGAGCGCCTGCTGACCACCTCCGACAACCAGCTCGCCGAGGCGATCGCCCATCAGGTCGCGCTCGCCGCGCACCAGCCGGCGAGCTTCGAGGGGGCGGCGGCCGCCGTCTGCCAGGAGCTCACCCGGCTCGGCGTGCCGATGGCCGGCGTGGTGCTCGCCGACGGCAGCGGCCTGCACCCGGACAACGCGATCCCGCCCGCCGTCCTGGTCCGCCTCCTCGCCCTGGCCGCCTCCGAGCAGCACCCCGCCCTGCGGCCGGTGCTCACCGGTCTCCCGGTCGCCGGCTTCACCGGCACCCTCGGCAAGCGCTACGGCAGCGGCTCCGGCGCCGCCGACGCGGCCGGCCTGATCCGCGCCAAGACCGGCACCCTCAGGGGCGTCAACACCCTCGCCGGGACCGTCGTCGACGCCGACGGGCGCCTGCTCGCCTTCGCCGTCATGACTCGCACCCCCGCCCCTGTCGACACCGCCCGCGCGGCCATGGACCGGATCGCCGCCCGCCTTGCCGGTTGCGGCTGCCACTGATCCGCGCCCGCCCCTCCCGTGTGCGGCTCCGGTGCCCCGCACCGCCCCACCGCCCGGTCCGCCGACGGGCGCCACCGGGCAACGGCCGCCCCGGGGGCGGCGGGCCGGCCGGGTCCGGCCCGGTGCGCGGAGGCGGTGTCGTGGGGTGCCGGGCAAGAGGTGTTCCGGACGGGTGGCTGCCGTAGGTGGTGGGGAGCACGTACGGTGAGGGCATGACGAGCGCGAGTGGCGGTGCTGACATGGTCGACTGGAACCTCGCGGTCGCAACGGCGACCAGGCTGGTCCGGCCGGGGCCGGAGGTGAGCCGGGCCGAGGCGGCGGCGGTGGTCGCCGAGCTGCGCCGGCACGCGCTGGAGGCCGAGGAGCACGTCCGGGGGTTCACCGGCATGCGGTCGTCGAGCCTGGCCCGGGCCACGGCGACGCCGGTGCTGGTGGTGGACCGCCCCGGGTGGGTGCGGGCCAACGTGGCGGGCTTCCGTACGGTCGTCCAGCCGCTGGTGGAGAAGCTGCAGGCCCGCCGGGCGAACAGCACGACCGCCGGGGTGTTCGGCGCGGTGGGGGAGAAGGCGACCGGCATCGAGGTGGGGGCGCTGCTGGCGTTCCTGGCGACCAAGGTGCTGGGCCAGTACGAGACCTTCGCCCCGGCCGAGCCCTCGCTGGAGGCGCCGGACAGCCCGGCGGCGCTGTTCGACAAGCCGCGGCTGGGGCCGGAGGGCCCCGGGCCGGGCCGGCTGCTGCTGGTGGCGCCGAACATCGTGCACGTCGAGCGGGAGCTGGACGTCGACCCGTCCGACTTCCGGCTCTGGGTCTGCCTGCACGAGGAGACGCACCGGACGCAGTTCACCGCGGTGCCGTGGCTGCGCGACCACATCCAGTCGGAGGTGCAGGCCTTCCTCGCCGAGACGGACGTCGACCCGGGCGCGCTGCTGGAGCGTCTGCGGGACGCGGCGGGTTCGTTCGGCGGGCTGCCGGGGGTCGGCGGCCGGGAGGGCGCCTCCTCGTCGAACCTGCTGGAGATCGTCCAGTCGCCCGCGCAGCGCGAGATCCTCGGCCGGCTGACGGCCGTGATGTCGCTGCTGGAGGGCCACGCGGACGTGGTGATGGACGGCGTCGGCCCGGCGGTGGTGCCGACGGTCGCGGAGATCCGGGAGAAGTTCCAGCAGCGCCGGGACCGCGGTGCGAACCGGCTCGACCTGCTGCTGCGCCGGCTGCTGGGCATGGACGCCAAGCTGCGCCAGTACCAGGACGGCGCGGTGTTCGTGCGCGGGGTGGTGGAGCGGGTCGGCATGGAGGGGTTCAACCGGGTGTGGACCTCCCCGAACACCCTGCCGACCAAGGAGGAGATCCACGACCCGGCCGCCTGGGTGGCCCGGGTGGCCCGCTGAGCGCACGCGCCGCGGCGCCGGCGCCGCGCCGTGTGCCGGGCGGCAAGCGGCGCGCGGCGGTCAAACCCGCTCGTACGAGTGGTCCAATCGGGCAGATGGCGAGTGAAGAAGCGTTTCTTCATTCACCCGAACGTGGGACGGTGGTCGTACCGGTGGCGCGGGTGGCGTAGCGGGTCGCCACTTTCTGCCACCATCTGTGAGCGCCCGGTAACAGGGCGCTCATGCAGTGCGCGGTCCCCGCCGCCCGCCGCAGTCCTGTCCCCTCCGTCGAGGAGTCGTCCGCCGTGGGCCCTCACCCCGCCGTCGCCGCGATACGCCTGGCCGTTCGCCGCACGCTCACCGACCTCGCCGCCGAGGCCGGTTCCACCTTCACCGCGCCCGTGCGCGGTCCCCGCGAGCGCCCGGCCGTGGCGCCGCTGGTGGGTGCCGCCGTCGGCACCACCCTGATCGGCAACGCCGCGCGCCACCCGTCCGGGCTGCCCCGTACCCCGGCCGCGCCGGGCTCGCCGCTGGTCCTGGTCGCCGTCAGCGGCGGCGCGGACTCCATGGCGCTGGCCATCGCCACCGCCTTCGAGGCCCCCAAGATCGGCCTGCGGGTCGGCGCCGTCACCGTCGACCACGGTCTGCAGCCCGGCTCCGCCGAGCGCGCCGACCAGGTGGCCGACCGGCTGCGCTCGCTCGGCCTCGACCCGGTCGAGGCGGTCCCGGTGCGGGTCGGCCGGGCCGGCGGCCCGGAGGCCGCCGCCCGGGACGCCCGCTACGCGGCCCTGGACCAGGCCGCCGACCGCCACGGCGCGATCGCGGTGCTGCTCGGCCACACCCGGGACGACCAGGCCGAGACGGTGCTGCTGGGCCTGGCCCGCGGCTCGGGCGCCCGCTCGCTGGCGGGGATGCCGGCCCAGAAGGGCCGCTACCGCCGCCCCCTGCTGGAGCTGGACCGGGCCGCCACCCGGCAGGCCTGCTCCGCGCAGTCGATCCCGGTCTGGGACGACCCGCACAACTGTGATCCCGCCTACACCCGCTCCCGGGTCCGCCACGAGGTGCTGCCGGTGCTGGAGAAGCACCTGGGCGGCGGCGTGGTCGAGGCGCTGGCCCGCACCGCCCGGCTGTTCCGCGACGACGCCGACGCCCTCGACCAGTGGGCTTCGTTGGCCGAACGCGACCTCCGTACGGGCGAAGGCGCCCTGGACGCCGTGAAACTGGCCGAACTGCCGTCGGCCGTCCGCCGCCGGGTGCTGCGCCGGGCCGCGCTGAGGGCGGGCTGTCCGGCCGGGGACCTGTTCGCCCGGCACCTGGAGACGATCGACCTGCTGGTCACCGGATGGCGCGGCCAGGGACCGCTGCACCTACCCGGGGGCGTCGAGGCCACCCGCAGGTGTGGCACGCTGGTCTTTCGGCGGCAGGGCGACTGACGGGCGAGGCATGCCCCGGGGGAGCCGACCGCCGGCCACACAGACCCCGAACGTTTGAGGACGTATCCCCGGTGGACCAGAACGACATGGGCGCTGACCTCGCGAAGGTGCTCATCAGCAAGGACGAGATCGACGCCAAGCTCCTGGAGCTGGCCGAGCGCATCGACCGGGACTACGCAGGCAAGGACCTGCTGATCGTCGGCGTCCTCAAGGGGGCCGTGATGGTCATGGCCGACCTCGCCCGGGCCCTGCACTCGCAGGTCACCATGGACTGGATGGCCGTCTCCTCGTACGGGATGGGCACCAAGTCATCCGGCGTGGTGCGGATCCTGAAGGACCTGGACACCGACATCGCCGGCCGCGACGTCCTGATCGTCGAGGACATCATCGACTCCGGCCTGACGCTGTCCTGGCTGCTGGGCAACCTGGGCTCGCGCGGTCCGGCCTCGCTGGAGGTCTGCACCCTGCTGCGCAAGCCGGACGCGGCCAAGGTCGAGATCGACGTGAAGTACGTCGGTTTCGACATTCCGAACGAGTTCGTGGTCGGCTACGGCCTGGACTACGCGGAGAAGCTGCGTAACCTCCCCTTCATCGGCACCCTCGCCCCGCACGTCTACGGCGGCTGAGGGTCCGTTCGGGTCATGGGCGGGAACAGTGGGTTGTTCCCGCCCGTTGGACCGGGGGGACCAAGAACCAAAACCGTGTCGCCGCGCTCCCGCCACCGGTGGGTCCGACTGCGGTACGGTCCAATAAACCGCTCTTCACATGAGCACCGATTCGGATGCGCCGCGGCCCACCAGCCACCCGGCGCCGTTGAGTGGCAGGAGGGACGGGGCGGCAACGCCCCGCATGGATGGACGTCAAGCGATACTTCCGTGCGCCGATCATGTGGATCGTGCTGGCCGTCCTCGCCGTCATCGTATTGATGCAGGTCGTTTCGGACTCGAACGGCTACAAGACGGTGGACACCGGTCAGGTCGTCGCAGCGATCGACGCGCACAATGTCAAGTCGGCGCAGATCACCACCGGTGACTCGAACACGATCAAGATCCAGCTGAAGGACGGCGCAACGCTGTCCACCGCCGGTACGGGCAAGACCCCGTCCGGCAGCAAGTTCCAGGCCTCGTACATCGGCGACCAGGGTGTCGCGATCGCCGACAAGCTGCAGGCGCAGGTCAACGACAAGGACGCGAGCACGCTCGCCGAGGGCTACACCGTCAGCCCGGAGAAGCAGAGCACCTTCGTCAGCCTGCTGCTGTCGATGCTGCCGATCGTGATCATCGTCCTGGTCTTCCTGTTCCTGATGAACCAGATGCAGGGCGGCGGCTCCCGCGTCATGCAGTTCGGCAAGTCCAAGGCCAAGCTGCTGACCAAGGACACCCCGAAGACCACCTTCGCCGACGTCGCCGGCGCGGACGAGGCGGTCGAGGAGCTCCACGAGATCAAGGAGTTCCTGCAGGAGCCGGCCAAGTTCCAGGCCGTCGGCGCCAAGATCCCCAAGGGCGTGCTGCTCTACGGCCCGCCCGGGACCGGCAAGACCCTGCTGGCGCGTGCCGTCGCGGGCGAGGCCGGGGTGCCGTTCTACTCGATCTCCGGCTCGGACTTCGTCGAGATGTTCGTCGGTGTCGGCGCCAGCCGTGTCCGCGACCTCTTCGAGCAGGCCAAGGCGAACGCCCCGGCGATCGTCTTCGTCGACGAGATCGACGCCGTCGGCCGGCACCGCGGTGCGGGCCTCGGCGGCGGTCACGACGAGCGCGAGCAGACCCTCAACCAGCTGCTGGTCGAGATGGACGGCTTCGACGTCAAGGGCGGCGTGATCCTGATCGCGGCGACCAACCGCCCCGACATCCTGGACCCGGCGCTCCTGCGCCCGGGCCGCTTCGACCGCCAGATCGCGGTGGAGCGCCCCGACCTCCAGGGCCGGCTGGACATCCTCAAGGTGCACCAGAAGGGCAAGCCGATCGCGCCCGACGTCGACCTGTCGGCCGTCGCCAAGCGCACCCCCGGCTTCACCGGTGCCGATCTGTCGAACGTCCTCAACGAGGCGGCGCTGCTGACCGCCCGTTCGGACAAGAAGCTGATCGACAACGGCATCCTGGACGAGGCGATCGACCGCGTCGTGGCGGGTCCGCAGAAGCGCACGCGGATCATGTCCGACAAGGAGAAGAAGATCACCGCGTACCACGAGGGCGGTCACGCCCTGGTCGCGGCGGCCTGCCAGTACAGCGACCCGGTGCACAAGATCACCATCCTGTCCCGCGGCCGGGCCCTCGGCTACACCATGGTGCTGCCGGACGAGGACAAGTACTCCACCACCCGCAACGAGATGCTCGACCAGCTGGCCTACATGCTGGGCGGGCGCGCGGCGGAGGAGCTGGTCTTCCACGACCCGACCACCGGTGCCTCGAACGACATCGAGAAGGCCACCGCCACGGCGCGGGCCATGGTCACCCAGTACGGCATGACCGAGCGGCTGGGCGCGATCAAGTTCGGGTCCGACAACTCGGAGCCGTTCCTGGGCCGTGAGATGGGCCACCAGCGCGACTACTCGGAAGAGGTCGCCGCGCTGGTCGACGAAGAGGTCAAGAAGCTCATCGAGAGCGCGCACAACGAGGCCTGGGAGATCCTGGTCGAGAACCGCGACGTGCTCGACAACCTGGTGCTGGAGCTCCTGGAGAAGGAGACCCTGAACAAGGAGCAGATCGCCGAGGTCTTCGCCCCGATCGTCAAGCGCCCGGCGCGGCCGGCCTGGACGGGTTCCACCCGTCGTACGCCGTCCACCCGGCCGCCGGTGCAGTCCCCGAAGGAGCTGGCGCTCACCAACGGCGCCGCCGCCGGGGAGGCCGCTCCGGTGGACATCGTGAAGCTCCCGCCGCTGCCGACGGCCGAGCCGCCGGTCGAGGGCTGATCCCGGTCCCGTAGGGAATGGATGCCGCGTCACCAGGGTTTGTACCCTGGAGGCGCGGCATCCGTGCTGTTCAGCCAGAGTCTTCCCACACGTAAGCGAGGCCCGCATGATCGACCCGGTGACGCTCGACGGTCCGCCCGCCGTCGGGACCTTCGACCAGAAGCGGGCCGAGAACGCCATCCGCGAGCTGCTGCTCGCCGTCGGGGAGGACCCGGACCGCGAGGGCCTGCTGGAGACCCCGGCCCGGGTCGCGCGCGCCTACAAGGAGATATTCGCGGGCCTCTGGCAGGAGCCCGAGGACGTCCTCACGACCACCTTCGACCTCGGCCACGACGAGATGGTGCTGGTCAAGGACATCGAGCTGACCTCGGTCTGCGAGCACCACCTGGTGCCGTTCCGCGGGGTGGCGCACGTCGGGTACATCCCGTCCACCAGCGGCAAGATCACCGGGCTGTCCAAGCTCGCCCGGCTGGTCGACGTCTACGCCCGCCGCCCGCAGGTGCAGGAGCGGCTGACCAGCCAGGTGGCCGACGCGCTGATGCGCATCCTGGAGCCGCGCGGGGCGATCGTCGTGGTCGAGTGCGAGCACATGTGCATGTCGATGCGCGGCATCCGCAAGCCCGGCGCCAAGACCATCACCTCGTGCGTGCGCGGCCAGCTGCGCGACCCGGCGACCCGGGCCGAGGCGATGAGCCTGATCATCGGCCGGTAGCCGGACGGCGCCGACGGGCGAACGGCTCAGGGCACCTCGTGCTCCGCGTGCGGCGGGGCCGGGGTGCCCAGCGCGTTGCGGCGCTCGGGCATCCGCAGGGTGACCATCCGGCGCCAGCCGTAGACGCGGTCGTACAGGTAGAGCGCGTGCACCCCGAGGGTGACCAGGGCCAGCTGCCAGCGCGGCCAGCGCAGGATCCGGGCCATCCGGGCGGCCACCGCGAGGCCGACGTCCCGGTGGGTGCGGATCTCGCCGCGGGCGCTGGTCTCCAGGGTGTGCCGGATGTACGGGCCGTGGCCCTCGGTCCGCAGCCGCAGCAGCTCCTCGTGGCAGTACGCGAGGTGGTCGTCCTCGTCGGCGGAGATCATCCGCATCGCCCGGTCGAGCTCGGGGTTGTCCGCGTACACCTTGACCAGCTGGCGCATCTGTTCGGCGGCGCGCTGCTCGGTGACCCGGCTGTGCGCGAGGTAGGTGATGATCTCGCGCTCGGTCAGCGGGACCTCGCTGTTCAGCCGCTCGTGGGAGAGGCCGACGCCCTGGCGCTCCAGCAGCATGCAGTAGTCGGCCTCGTCCGGGACGGGCACCTTGGGCAGGCCGCGCTTGTTCAGCAGCTGGGTGAAGATCCGGCCGTGCTTGCGCTCGTCGGCGCCGTGCCGTGCGATCTTCGGGGCCAGGACCGGGTCCCGGGTGAGCGCGGTGATCCGCTCGTTCTCCCAGCCGCCCTGGTCCTCGCCGCCCGCCGCGATGCTGCAGAACAGCTGGTACGCCTGGTCGTTCCGGTAGATCTCGGTGAAGAGCGATCGGGTGCTCAGCACGGCGCCTCCTGCGCGGATCCGGGGCGGCGCCCGCCGGGAGCGGCGGGCGGACGGCCGCGATACGTTCCCCCGAGCCGCCGGCCGGGCGGTCCGACCGGCGGGTAGTCACTCACACGCGCTAGCCGAGGTGGGTGCCCAGCCACTCGAGCGAGGCCGGCAGCTCCCTGGTCCAGCTGTCGATGTTGTGCCCGCCGTCGTCCAGGTAGAGCGAGTCGGCCTTGAACTGCGGGTTGGCCGCCGCGACCTGGGTGGCCTGCTCGACGAACTGGACGGTCTGCGGGTAGTCGGACTCCTTGCGGGTGGAGACCACCAGCACGTTGAGCGTCGGCACCGGCAGGTTCTGCAGCCGCCAGCCGAGGTCGTGCTGCTGGGCCAGCGCCTTGTCGCCGTTGAAGAGGTCGCCGCCGGTGTAGCCGTCCTGGCGTACGGTGAAGTCGCCGTGCAGGCTGGCCGCGCTGCCGAAGACGTTCGGGAAGCGCATCGCCAGGCGCAGCGCGCAGCTGCCCCCGGTGGAGTAGCCGAAGGTGGCCCAGGAGCCGGCCGTGCGGCCGACCCGGTAGGTGCCGAGGACGGCCTCGGGCACGTCCTTGGCGAACCAGGCCTCGGTGCGCGGCCCGCCGGGGACGTCCACGCACTCGGTGTCCCGGGACGGCACCACCCCCGGGCGGACCATCACCAGGACGGTCGGCGGCATCTTGCCGGAGCGCTGCAGCTCGTACGCCGTCTGCGGGAGGGACAGGTCCTTGACCAGGTTCAGCGCCGTGCCCGGGTAGCCGGCGATGGCCAGCAGGACGGGGAAGCGGACCAGGGCGAACTTCGGGTCGAAGTACTCGGGCGGCAGATAGACGAACATCTGGTCGGAGAAGCCCGTCTCCTTGCCGCTGACCTGGACCGACTCGACCTTGCCGACCTCCTCCGGGGTGCCCTTCGGCAGGTTGGTGACGGTCTCCAGGCCGCCCTCGGTGGTGGGCTGGATCAGCGCGTCGGCGACCGGGGTGCCGCCCTTGTGGTTCTCGTTGCTGGTCAGGGCGAGCTTGGCGCCGCTGTGGCCGAGCAGGTCGTCCCAGGAGGTGTAGAACCCGAACGAGTTGTTCACCGACAGCGCGAGCACGGCCACGATGGAGACTTGAACGACCGTCAGCAGGCCGATCCGGCCGAGCACCGGCATCGGCCGCTGCCGCGCCAGCCGGGGCCAGACCCACAGGGTGGTGACCAGGGCCGCGGCGCCGAGTGCGAGCAGCGAGTTCATCAAGGCGTCGCTGGTCAGTTCCATGCGGTCGGCCTTCCGGTGGGACACTGTCGGGGCAGGCTTCATCGTCTGGCGGCCCGTCAGGCGGGGCCACCGCAGCTAGGCTGTCCGGACGCCCGGGCGGGACCGGCAGGGCGGGGGGAAGTCGCAGGCAACCGGCGCCCTAGAATGCGGCGTCCACCGTACGTAACGGGTCCCGGAGGGTCCTGCCGCGCCACGCGGCGGCAGTCCTCAGGCTCCCGCCGCCGGCTCAACCCCGCAGCGTGTCCACGGCCCCGGTTTACCGACCGTTTCCGGTTCCTTGGTATGCGCATTGCCTGATGAAGGAATAGGCATGAAGGTCCATCACGCGTCCTCCCCCGGAGTGACCGGACACCGCACCGCAGCCTCTACGCTGAGCTTCCATGAGCGTTCCCGTGTCCGTTGAGCCGAGCCCCGAGCAGCCGCCGCGCCGTCGCCGCGGCCTGCAGACGCTGCGCACCCAGGCAGCCGCTGTTCCGCGGGCCTGGCTCCCGGGCGCGGTCGGCTACGCCTGTCTGCTGATCGGGCTGGTGGACATCGCCAGCGCGGTGTTCCCCAAGCTCCGGCACACCAAGATGCACACCGTCGCCGGGCAGCTGCCCGGCGGCACCACCAGCCTGGCCGCGGTCGGCACCCTGATGGTCGGCATCCTGCTGGTGCCGCTCGCCCACGCGCTGCGCCGGCGCAAGCGGCGGGCCTGGCGGGTGGTCTGCGTGCTGCTGCCGGTCAGCGCGGCGCTGCACCTCGTGCGGTGGCACCAGATCGGCCCGGCGGTCGTCTCGCTGGCGGTCCTCGCCGTGATGCTGGTGCACCGGCGCGAGTTCTACGCCAAGGCCGACCCGCGCACCCGCTGGCGGGCGGTGGCCAACCTGGTCGTCATGGGCGTCCTCAGCGTGCTGCTCGGCCTGCTGATCGTGAGCACCCGGTCCAAGTACGAGATCGGCCACCCGGGCCTGACCGAGCGCCTGCAGCACGTCGGGTACGGGCTGCTCGGCTTCGAGGGCCCGATCCGCTACACCAACATCCGGATGTCCGACCTGGTCGCCTACCTGCTCGGCGGGCTGGGTCTGCTGACCGCCTTCACCACCGCCTACCTGGCGCTGCGCCCGGGCAAGCCGAAGCCCGAGCTCACCGAGGAGGACGAGGAGAAGGTCCGCGAGCTGCTGAAGCGGCACGGCGAGCGCGACTCGCTGGGCTACTTCGCGCTGCGCCGCGACAAGAGCGTGCTGTTCTCGCCCACCGGCAAGGCCGCGATCTCCTACCGGGTGGTCTCCGGCGTGATGCTGGCCTCCGGCGACCCGGTCGGCGACGTCGAGGCCTGGCCGGGCGCGATCAAGGTGTTCATGGCCGAGGCCCGCGAGCACGCCTGGGTGCCGGCCGTGATGGGCTGCAGCGAGGTCGGCGGCGAGGTCTGGACCCGTGAGGCGGGCCTGGACGCGCTGGAGCTGGGCGACGAGGCGATCGTCGACACCGCCGCCTTCTCGCTGGCCGGCCGGGCCATGCGCAACGTCCGCCAGATGGTCAAGCGGATCGAGCGCAACGGCTACTCCTGCAAGGTGCGCCGGGTCTCCGAGCTCACCGCGGAGGAGAAGTACCGGATCGCCGACGCCGCCGCCCGCTGGCGCGGCACCGACACCGAGCGCGGCTTCTCGATGGCGCTGGGCCGCTTCGGCGACCCGCTGGACGACGACTGCGTGGTGGTCACCGCCCACAAGGACCCGGAGGAGGGCGAGGGCGGCGACGACCTGAAGGCCGTGCTGCACTTCGTGCCCTGGGGGCCGGACGGCATCTCGCTGGAGCTGATGCGCCGCGACCGCGCCGCCGACCCCGGCCTGAACGAGCTGCTGATCGTCGCCGCCCTGCAGGCGGTGCCCGCGATGGGCGTCCGCCGGGTGTCGCTGAACTTCGCGATGTTCCGCTCGGCGCTGGCCCGCGGCGAGCGGATCGGCGCCGGCCCGGTGCTGCGCGCCTGGCGCGGACTGCTGGTGTTCCTGTCGCGCTGGTTCCAGATCGAGTCGCTGTACAAGTTCAACGCCAAGTTCCAGCCCGAGTGGGAGCCGCGCTTCCTGGTCTTCCCGAACACCCGGGACCTGCCGCGGATCGGCTTCGCCGCGATGCAGGCGGAGGCCTTCATCACCCTCGGCATGCCGCGCTTCGGCCGCAAGCGCCAGCGCCAGGGCCTGATGCCGGTCCCGTCGACCCGCGAGGTCACCGAGGCCGCCTGAGGCCCCGGGCTCCGGACCGCGCCCCCGTCGGGAATCCCCGGCGGGGGCTCCGTTCGTTTTCGGCCCGTTCGATAATGGACAGCATGAGCGATTCGCCGTCCTTCACCCTCCCGGCCGGTCTGCCGCGGCTCGAACGCTGCGCCGTGATGGGCGTGGTCAACGTCACGCCCGACTCCTTCTCCGACGGCGGGCTCTGGCACGACCCCGCCAAGGCGATCGCGCACGGGCTGGCGCTGCGCGCCCGCGGCGCGGACCTGGTGGACGTCGGCGGCGAGTCCACCCGGCCCGGCTCGCAGCGGGTGCCCGAGGAGGAGGAACTGCGCCGGGTGGTCCCGGTGGTGCGCGAGCTCGCCGACGCCGGCGTGACGGTCTCCGTCGACACCATGCGCGCCTCGGTCGCCGAGCGGGCCGTCGAGGCCGGCGCCGTGGTCGTCAACGACGTCTCCGGCGGGCTGGCGGACCCGGCGATGGCCCGGGTGGTCGCCGAGACCGGCGCGCCCTTCGTGGTGATGCACTGGCGCGGGCAGTCCGCCGACATGGACCGGCTGGCCGTCTACGGCGACGTGGTGCGGGACGTGGTCGCCGAACTGACCGGGCGGGTGGACGCGCTGCTGGCGGCCGGGGTCAAGGAGGACCAGGTGATCCTCGACCCGGGGCTCGGCTTCGCCAAGACCCCCGAGCACAACTGGGCGCTGCTCGGACGGCTGGACGCGCTCACCGCGCTCGGCCGTCCCGTCCTCGTGGCCGCTTCGCGCAAGCGGTTCCTGGGTACGCTGCTCGCCGACCCGGCAACCGGGGAACTGCGCCCGGCCCGGGAGCGCGACGACGCGACGGCCGCGGTGTCGGTGCTGTCGGCCCGGGCCGGAGCCTGGGCGGTGCGGGTGCACGACGTGTCCGGCACGGCGGACGCCGTCCGGGTGGTCGCCGCCTGGCAGCGTGCGGCGCGGTTGGGCCCCTCCTGCCCGAAGGCGGGCGAGGAGGGCGGGTGAGGGAGGGTCTGTGTCAGGTGACGGCAGGTTGAGCGGTGGTACGGCCGGACGGGCCCGCGAGGCGGACCTGGAGGCCGTGCTGGCGGCGAACCGGGGGCTCTACGAGGCGCTGGAACGGGGGGACCTGGAGGCGGTCGAGGAGTCCTGGCTGGGCGCCGCGGACGCCGACGACAAGGGCGGCGTGGTGTGCGTGCACCCGGGCTGGCCGGTGCTGCGCGGACGGGCGCAGGTGACCCGTTCGTACATGCTGATCATGATGAACACGGAGTACATCCAGTTCTTCCTGACCGATGTCGAGGCCGAGGTCCACGGTGATGTGGCCCTTGTCACGTGCACCGAGAACATCCTGTCCGGCGGCGAGGCGGAGGAGGAGGGCGAACTCGGACCGCTGGTCGGCGGAAAGGTCGTGTCGACGAATCTGTTCCGGCGTACCCCGGCCGGGTGGAAGCTCTGGTCGCACCACGGTTCACCCGTTCTGACCAGCGGGGACGAGGACGAAGAGGACTGATTCCGGCACCCGCGGAAATGCGGTGGCGGTGCGTCGCCCGGGAATTCCCGAGTGGTCACCGGACGTTCACGTCAATCGCCATTCAGGTGCGCGTGGCGTCGTTTCCTGCCGGGTAGGACGGTCAGGCGTTGTCCGTGCTCACGGGTAGATTCGAAACGGAGTGGCGGGCGTGCTGCCCGTCTTCGCCCTGCCCGTCCATGCCCTTCTCCGGGCGGGGCCCGTCCGAGTGGGAGCAGTGATTCGTTTGCTGGACCGCGTCACCCTGCGGGGGCTGCGAGCCCGGGGCCACCACGGCGTCTTCGAGCGCGAGCGCGTCGAGGGCCAGACCTTCGTGGTCGACCTCGTGCTGTACCTGGACACCCGCCCCGCCGCGTCCGGAGACGACCTCACCCGCACGGCGCACTACGGCATCGTGGCCGAGGAGGTCACGGCGATCATCGCCGGGGAGCCGGTCGACCTGATCGAGACCCTGGCCCAGCGCATCGCCGACCAGTGCCTCAAGCACGAGGCGGTCGAGGAGGTCGAGGTCACCGTGCACAAGCCGGACGCCCCGATCACCGTGCCGTTCGACGACGTGACCGTGACCATCCACCGGGGCCGCGCATGACTGCCGATGCGCACCCGGTACCCGATGTGGAGGACTTTCCCCGATGAGTGAGCGAAGCGAGCGGATCTTCGACCTGGAGAGCCGCGTGGACTCCGCCGACACCACCCTGCACAGCCAGCGCTGCGCGGTGATCGCGCTCGGCAGCAACCTGGGCAACCGCCTGGACACCCTGCAGGGTGCCGTCGACGCGCTCGCCGACACCCCGGGGCTGGAGATCAAGGCCGTCTCCGCGGTCTACGAGACCGAGGCCGTCGGCGGCCCCGAGGAACAGCCCAACTACTACAACGCCGTCGTCGTGCTGCGCACCTCGCTCCCCCCGCGGGACCTGCTGGAGCGCGGCAACGCGATCGAGGACGCCTTCGGGCGGTTGCGGACCGTGCACTGGGGTCCGCGCACCCTGGACGTCGACATCCTGGCCTACGAGGGCGAGCTCAGCGACGACCCGCAGCTGCTGCTGCCGCACCCGCGCTCGCACGAGCGGGCCTTCGTGCTCGCCCCCTGGCTGGACGCGCAGCCGGAGGCCGAGGTGCCCGGGCACGGGCGGGTCGACGCGCTGCTGGACGCGCTCGGCGGCCCGGGCGCGCAGGGCGTGAAGCGGCGCGAGGACATCCGGCTGACGCTGCCGGAATAGGCCCCCCCGGGGCCGTTGATCAGGGAACTCGGCCGGGGGCCCGGCCGTACCAGTAGGTGTCCGCCGTTCGCGCGGGTGCCCGCCCGGCCGGGCCCGGTACGGTGGCCTGGCGCCGCCACACCGGGTCACCGGGCGGCCGGCCGTTCTGGTACCCCGGGAAGGACCTCCTCCGAGTGAAGCTGCTTCGCCTCCGCCTGCTGATCGGCATCACCGCCGCCACGACGGCGCTGTCCTGGGCCGGCTCCAAGCTGTGGGCTTCCCTGGACACGCTGCCGGCGGTGCCGGGCGCGGCGCCGGTGGTGCTGGCGGCGGTGGCGGTGATCCTGCTGGCGACCGCGTTGTCGCTGCGGTCCCGGCTGAAGGCGGTGCGCGAGCGGCAGCCGGGCGCGAAGGGGGTCGACCCGCTGCTCGCGGCCCGGGCGCTGGTGCTGGGGCAGGCCAGCGCGCTGGTCTCGGCGGTGGTCACCGGCATCTACGCGGGTGCCGGGATCTACCTGCTGGGGGAGCTGGACGTGTCGGCCCGCAAGGACCAGGCCGTCACGGCCGGGTTCGCGGTGCTGGCGGGGGTCGCGGTGATCGCCGCGGCGCTCTGGCTCCAGCACGTCTGCAAGTTGCCGGAGGACCACGACGGCCCGAGCGGTCCGGCGGCGACCCACCGCTGAGCGCGGCCCTCCCCGTGATCGCGGGTGGGAACCCGGGCGCGTGCGGCGGGAACCGCCCCGGTCAAGGGCGGAAGGGGGACCCTGGGCTGACAGGTTCCCAATTCGCACGCTAGTTTCTTGGCATGTCTCGCGGACGCCACCGTCATTCCTCCGTCCTCGGCCGGGTGTTTCCCCCCACCGCCGCCGGCGTACTGCTGGTAGCCGCTCTGGCCGCGCTGCTTTTCAGTCAGGACACCATCCTGGTGCGGTCGGTGGGCATCGCCGCACTGATCGCGACGCTCGGCTTCGCGCTGTTGCTGCGTCAGCGGGACAAGGCGGCCCGGGCGGCCGCCGAGATGTCCGCGGCGCAGCGGATGCGGGCCGAGGAACGGTTCGAGGAGCAGCTGGCCGAGGCCGAGTACGCGGCGGAGGTCGCCGAGGAGCGGGCCACCCGGTTCGGGCGGCGGCTGACGGCGGAGAAGTCGCGGCTGGCGAAGGCCGAGACCGAGATCGCCCGGCTGCTGCGGGAGCGGGCCGTGTCGGTGGCCGAGCAGGCCCTCAAGGAGGCCGAGGCGACCCAGCGGGCGCTCGCCGCGAGCCGGCCCAAGTACCCGGCCACTCCGGCGGCGTACGTGCGCGCGGCGGCCGTGCTGCGGCTGCTGGCGCGCCGGGCGGCGGAGCAGGAGGAGCGGCGGGCGCGGACCGCGGGCGCCGAGGTCGCGCTGCGGGCGCGCACCGTGCCGGCCGCCCAGGCCGCCCAGGCCGCCCAGGCCGCCCCGGCCGCTCGCCCCGCCGCCCCGGCGCCCGCGCCGGTGGCCGTGCCCGCCCCGGTGGCGCCCGCGGTGCCCGCGCCGGCCCGGGCACCGGAGGCGAAGCAGCCGGTGCGGCCCGCGCCGGTGCGCCCGGCGCTGACGGCGACGGTCGGTCAGCTCGGCGGGACGCAGGCCGTGCCCGCCGCGGCGCCCGTACCGGCGGAGCGGCGGCTGCGGCCGGCGCAGTCCGGGCAGGTGCGCGGGCAGGGCTTCAGCTTCTTCGGGCGCGGCGCGGGTGCGCCGGTGCGCCCCGGGGCCCCGGCACCGGCGGTGGACAGCGTCGCCGAGCTGGGGGAGCGGACCGACCTGGCGGACGTGGTGGGCGACGAGGCGGTGGCCGCGAAGGCCGAGGCCGAGGCCCGGGCGGCGGAGTCGGCCGCGGCGCGGGACGAGCTGCGGGAGCCGCGGCAGGGTGGGGCGCCGCAGGACGGGTCGTCGCAGGGCGAGCCGGCCGTGGTGGACCTGACGCCGGAGGACGAGACCGAGCTGATCCAGCTGCCGGGGCTGCCGCAGCTGCGCGCCTCGCGCTGACCCGGGTGGACGAACGCCGCGGCGCGGGAGACCGGAGGGACCGGTCGCCCGCGCCGCGGCGTCGTCAGGGGGTGCGTCAGATCTGGACGCCGAAGTCCTGGGCGATGCCCGCCAGGCCGGAGGCGTAGCCCTGGCCGACGGCGCGGAACTTCCACTCGGCGCCGTTGCGGTACAGCTCGCCGAAGATCATGGCGGTCTCGGTGGCCGCGTCCTCGGAGAGGTCGTAGCGGGCGATCTCGGCGCCGCCGGCGGCGTTCACCACGCGGATGTAGGCGTTGCGGACCTGGCCGAAGCTCTGGCCGCGGGCGGTGCCGTCGTAGATGGTGACCGGGAAGGTGATCTTGGCGGCCTCGGCCGGCAGGCCGGCCAGGTTGACGTTGATCGACTCGTCGTCGCCCGCGCCCTCGCCGGTGCGGTTGTCGCCGGTGTGCACGACGGTGCTGTCCGGCGTGCTGGTGTTGTTGAAGAAGACGAAGTGGGCGTTGGAGAGCACCTTGCCGTCCGCGTTCAGGACGATCGCGCTGGCGTCGAGGTCGAATTCGGCGCCGGTCGTGGTGCGGACGTCCCAGCCCAGGCCGACGGTGACCGCGGACAGGCCGGGGGCCTCCTTGGTCAGCGAGACGTTGCCACCCTTGGAGAGGCTCACTGGCATGACGATTGCAGTCCCTTCGTTCGCTTCGTGCGCTTTTCCCCGGGACAACGCAATACTCCGGCGACTTGGTTCCGCAGGGTCCGTGAATTCTTCGTGGGGACGAATGCCGGGGCAAAGCGGGGGCAAAGAGGTGTCAGATCCGGCGGAACCGGCCCTGCAGCGACCAGATGTTCGGGTTGTCTGCCAGGTCGGGGTGCATGTCGAACAGGTCGGCGAGGGTGTCCTGGAGGAAGTCCCGGGCCTCGCGCCGCAGGTCGCTGTGGCGGACCACGGCCGGCGGCTCGTCCGGCAGCCAGGTCGCGGTGACCTCGACCCAGTTGAAGCGGCGGGCGAAGCGCAGCAGCTCGGTGTTCTGGGTGAAGTCCAGGTCGGCGGTCTGCACCCGGGCGGCCCGGCTGCCGTCCGGGTCGCGGTCCAGCTGCTCGGCGATGTCGCACAGCGCCCAGGCGAAGTCGAGCACCGGCACCCAGCCCCACGCGGTGGACAGCTCGGCGCCCTCGGCGTCCAGGTAGACGTCGCCGCAGAACAGGTCGTACCGCAGGGCGTGCACGGACGCGGTGCGGTAGTCCGTCTGCGGGGGGTCGGGGAAGCGGTTGGAGAGGGAGTAGCCGAGCTCGATCACGTACGCCATTGTCGGGGCTCGCGGCGCTCGGGGGTAACCGGGTCCCGGGCGGCCGTGCGGGCGGGCGGCGGGGCGGGGTCCGGCGGGCGGGGTCCGGCGGGCGGGGTGCGGATAACCGGGTGACCGGGCGGGTCGGGCGCGGGATGATGGGCGCATGCCCGAGCCCATCCGCGTACGGGGATCGGTGGTCGTCCCCGACACCGAGCTCGTCTGGCGCTTCTCGCGTTCCTCCGGCCCCGGTGGTCAGCACGTCAACACGTCCGACTCCAAGGTCGAGCTGCGCTTCGACCTGGCCTCCACCGGGGCGCTGCCCGAGGTGTGGCGTGAGCGTGCCCTGGAGCGGCTGGCCGGGCGGCTGGTGGACGGGCGGGTGCTGGTGGTGCAGGCCTCGGAGTTCCGCTCGCAGTGGCGCAACCGGGAGGCGGCCGCGGCCAGGCTGTCGGCGCTGCTGACCGAGGCGTGCGCGCCGCCGCCGAAGTCCCGGCGGGCGACCAAGCCGAGCCGGGGGATGGTCGAGCGCCGGCTGTTCAACAAGCGGCACCGCTCCGAGGTGAAGCAGGGGCGCCGCTCGCCGCGTGGTGGGGAGTAGCTCAGCCCAGGGTGCGGTAGCCGCCGCGGAAGTAGAGCAGCGGACGGCCGCCGGGGTCGGGGACCGTGGCCTCCAGGACGCGGCCGAGCAGCAGGGTGTGGTCGCCCGCGGGTATCCGCTGTTCGGTGCGGCACTCGACGGTGGCCAGCGCGCCCTCGATCAGCGGGGCGCCGCTGCGCGGGCCGCGGTGGTGCGCGGTGTCCGCGAACAGCAGCCGGTCGCTGAGCCGGCCCTTCATGGCGAAGCGCGAGCCGATCGTCTTCTGCCCCTCGGTCAGCACCGAGACCGCCCAGGTGTCGACCCGGGAGAGCACCTCGTCCATCCGGGAGTCCTCGCGGACCGAGATCAGCACCAGCGGCGGCTCCAGCGACACGGAGAGGAAGGACGTGGCGGTCATGCCGACATCCTCGCCGTCCTCCGGGTCGTGGACGGTCACCAGGCTCACGCCGGCGGCGAGCTGGGAGAGTGCTGCCCGGAACTCGTCGGGCGTGGCGTGGGGGGCAGCTTCGGGCTGCGGGGACGGGTACACGTACCGCACGGTAGTCGTCACCCGCGGGAAACGGCATCGGGCCTTGGTCGTAGGACCGGCGGTGTGTCCGCGGGGTCGCGGACGGTGTCCGGACCCGGCAGCGGACTCACTCCCGGGGGTGGAACGGGCCGACCGGCGGAGCGGCCGGCGCCGGCCCGGAGCCGAGGCGGGCGGCCGGGGAGAAGGTCCCGATAGCGCGTGATGTCCTGCTATGGGGCGGATGAGCTGATTAAGGGTGCATTAGTTTCGTGTGATTTAAGTCACAAGTGACGCCCTATTGCTGACCGAGCGTGCCGAACGCTGTGCTCCCTGTGATTCAGTTCTTCTGGCAATCGGACGATAACCAATCAAGAACTATCCGAAGCAGCCGGGGAGCCCCCGCATGGAAGCCGAGTCGGAGCCGTACGTCCGTCTCGCGACCCTCCGCACCTTGCACCGGGTCGTGGCGGACCTCAACGCTGCCCGCAGCCTCGCGGGCACGCTGCAGGCCGTCGTCGAGGGCGCGGTGCACGGGCTCGGCTTCGACGCCGCCGCGGTCAGCCTGGTCCGGCCGGACGGCGACCTCGTGGTGGCGGCCGTCTGGGAGCTGGAGGAGAGCCCGATGGGCGGCCCCTCCGTCCTGCTCGGCCAGGTCGGCTCCCGGGAGTCCTGGGACCGGCTGCTCGGCGTCAGCGACCACTGGGGCACCCTGCGCTTCCTGCCATACGACCGCGGCTGGGCCGTCGCCAGCGACATCCCGCGCTGGATCGGGGACGGCGCGCTGCCCGTGTACGCCAACGACTGGCACCCCGCCGACGGCCTGCTCGCCCCGATGTACAGCGCCGGCGGCGACCTGCTCGGGGTGCTCTCGGTCGACCGCCCGCGCAGCGGCAAGCGCCCCGGGGCCTGGACCCGCGAGGCGCTGGAGATGTTCTCGCTGCAGGCCTCCATCGCGATCGGCAACGCCCGGCTGCGGGCCGAGATGCAGCGCGCACTCGCCCGGCTGGAGAAGGAGCAGCAGGCGCTGCGGGCCAGCGAGGAGAGCTTCCGCCAGGCCTTCGAGTACGCGCCCAGCGGGATGGCCATCACCGAGCTGCACGGCGCCGGGCGCGGCCAGCTCACCCGGGTCAACGACGCGCTCTGTCGACTGCTCGGCCGCCCCCGCGCGGTGCTGCGCCAGCAGAGCTTCGCCGACCTCGTCCACCCCGAGGACCGCGCCCTGCTGGAGCGCACCAGCGCCGAGAGCGGCCGGGCGGAGCTGCGGCTGTCCCGGCGGGACGGCGGCTACCAGTGGGTCTGTCTGCGCAACTCGATCGTGGCGGACGCGGCCGAGGGGCCGAGCTTCCTGCTCACCCACGTCGAGGACATCGAGGACCGCAAGCGGCACGAGTTCCAGCTCGCCCACCGGGCCAGCCACGACGCGCTCACCGGACTGCCCAACGGCGCCGAGCTCAAGGCCCGGCTGGCCCGCCGGCTCTGTTCCCAGCCGCAGCCGGTCGGCGCCGCGGCCGGCCCGGCCGGTCCGGCCGCGGCCGGGTACCCGCCGCCGTACTACCCGGCGGACTCCTACAGCGCGCACGCGGCGCACGAGGGCCTGGAGGGCGCGGACCCGTACGCCGGGGCGGTGCACGGCTACGGGGCGCCCGAGGGCGGCCCGCCGCCCGGGATCGGCCCGGGCTACGGGGAGCACGTGCACGCGGTGGTCCCGGCCGACCACGGGCCGGGCGGCGACGCCTGGTCCGTGCCGTTCCGCTCCGGCGGCGCGGCCGCGGTGGACAAGGGGCTCGCGGTGCTCTTCTGCGACCTGGACGGCTTCAAGTCGATCAACGACCGGTTCGGCCACAACGCGGGCGACGCGGTGCTGGTCGAGGTCGCCCTGCGGCTGAGCCAGGCCGTCCGGGACGGCGACACGGTGGCCCGGCTCGGCGGCGACGAGTTCGTGGTGCTGGCCGACGGCATCGGCCGCGAGGAGGCCAAGGACCTCGCCCACCGGCTGCGCAACGCGATCATCCCGCCGATGCGGATCGACGGCCGGGCGATGCGGGTGGGGGTGAGCCTCGGGATCGGCTGGGCCGGATGCGGCATGAGCATCGAGGAGGTGCTGCACACCGCGGACGAGCGGATGTACGACGAGAAGCGGGCGCGCGGCGGGGCCGTGCGCGGGGCGCGCGGCGAGCGCTCGCACCGGCGCGCGGGCTGAGACCGGACGGGGACGGAGGACGCGGCCCCGCGGGCGTTCCGGTCCGGGTTACCCGCGAGTTGTCAAGGGGTCTTTTCCCGCCGTCACACAGGACAGGTAGGGTTCCCGGTACGACAGCGTCCATGATCTGCGCCGCCCGCAGCCCGGCGGCGCGCACCGGATGGGGGAGCAGACCACCGTGACGACCGCCGGCAACAACGGAGTGCCCGAGGGCCAGGGGGGCGGTGCCCCGCAGGACGACGACCCGTTCGGCTACCTCTACCGCCCGGCCGACGGCTCCACCGGGCAGCCGGCCGAGCCGCAGCAGGGTGTCCCCCGCACGTCGTACAACCGGCCGATGGAGGTCGGGCGCGCCCAGTACGGCTACCCGCCGCGGGCGCAGCAGCCGTACGGTCAGCCGGGCACGCCGCAGGGGTACCCGGGTGGTCAGCCGCAGGCCCCGTACGGGCAGCCCGGCGTGCCGCAGCAGCCGGCCGAGTACGGCGCCGCGCCCACCCAGCAGACCCGCTACGCCGAGCACTCCCGGCCGCAGCCGGGGGACGAGCGGCCGAGCAGCGGCCGGAGCAAGGGCGCGGTGATCGGCGCGGTCGCCGTGGTCGCGGCCATCGCGATCGGTGCCGGGATAGCGCTCTCGGGCGGCCAGGAGGGCGACAAGACGGCCAAGGGCGGTACCGCCACCACGGCCGCGCCGGGCCCCGCCACCCCGGGGCCGACCGGCACGACCGCCGGTGCCTCCCCCTCGGCGAGCGCCACCGCGATCTCCGGCCCGTCGACGGTGGACGCGAGCCAGCTGCAGGCGCAGAACGCGCCGTCCGGCAACACCGTCAAGGGCGCCAAGTCGGCGGACGGCAGCTACCTGACCCTCCAGGCGGGCGGTTCGGTGACCTGGAGCGGCGAGATCGCCACGGCCGGGTCGTACAAGCTGACCGTCCACTACAACTACCTGGGCCCGGACATCCGGGGCGCGGCCGCGGTGAACGGCAAGGACTGGCCGTCCGGGCTGACCTTCAAGGTGTACGGGCCGGCCCCCAAGGACCAGAACTCCGCCTGGTACACGACCTGGATACTGCCGCAGTTCACGGCCGGGCCGAACTCGGTGACCTTCACGGTGCCCTCCGGGGCGGTCCTGATCGACCAGGTCACCATCGAGCCCAGCGGCTGAGCCCCCGTCCGGCCTCCGGACGCACCACGGCCGCCCGTCCCCCTCGCGGGGCGGGCGGCCGTCGTCGTTCCGCGGCGCGGTGCGCGGCGGTCAGGCGGGCTTGACGGTGGAGAACCGGTCGGCGCCCACGACCCAGCGGCCGCGGCGCATCACGGCGACCAGGTCGAAGGTCGCGGAGTCGACCACGACCAGGTCGGCGAGCTTGCCGGTCTCCAGCGAGCCGACCGAGTCGCTCAGGCCGAGCAGCCGGGCCGGGGTCGCGGACAGCGACTCGACGGCCTGACCGAGGGTCAGGCCGTTGACGGTCACCGAGCGCTTGAACGCCACGTCCAGGGTGAGGGTGGAGCCGGCGATCGCGCCGCCCTCGACCAGCCGCGCGACGCCGTTGTCGACCCGGACCTGGAGCGGGCCGAGCGGGTAGAGGCCGTCGCCCATGCCGGCGGCGCCCATGGCGTCGGTGATCAGGGCGACCCGGGAGGCGCCGGCGGTGCGGTGGGCGAGGTCGAGGACGGAGGGGTGCAGGTGCACGCCGTCGTTGATGAGCTCGACGGTGACGCGTTCGTCCTCCAGCAGGGCGACGATCGGGCCGGGGGCGCGGTGGGCGATGCCGGGCATGGCGTTGAAGAGGTGGGTGGCGACGGTGGCGCCGGCGTCGATCGCCTCCAGGGTGGTGGCGTAGTCGGAGTCGGTGTGGCCGACGGCGGCGATCACGCCGAGGTCGGCGAGCATGCGTACCGAGTCGAGGCCGCCGGGGAGTTCGGGGGCGAGGGTGACCATCCGGGCGTGGCCGCGGGCGGCGTCGACGAGTTTGCGGACCAGGGCCGGGTCGGGGTCGCGCAGCAGGTCCGGGCGGTGGGCGCCGCAGCGGTTGTGCGAGATGAAGGGGCCCTCGAAGTGGATTCCGGCGAGGACGCCGTCCTCGGCCAGTTCGGAGAGCACGGCGGCCTGGCGGGCGATGTCGTCGATCTCCCCGGTGACGGTGGAGGCCATCGTGGTGGTGGTGCCGTGTTCGAGGTGGGTGCGGGCGGCGAGCAGGGCTTCTTCGGCGATGCCGGAGGCGTAGGAGGCGCCGCCGCCGCCGTGGACGTGCAGGTCGACGAAGCCGGGGACGACGGTGTGTCCGGTGAGGTCGAGGTCGCCGGGTTCGGGGTCGCCGCCGAGGGCGGCGATCCGGTCGCCGTCGACGGTCAGGCGGTGGTCCTCGGCGATGCCGCCGGGCAGGACGAGTCGGGCGCCGGCCAGGGCGGTACGGTCACGGTCCGCGGTGGTCACGCGGTCACCTCCATGGTGAGCAGGTCCCAGGCGAGCAGGCCGGCGCCGAGGGACGCGGCGGTGTCTTTGAGCATGGCGGGTACGACCTCGGGGGGCATCTGGAAGGTCAGACGCTCGGTGACCGCCGCGCGCAGCGGGGCGAAGAGGGTGTCGCCGGCCTCGGCCAGCCCGCCGCCGACGATCACCGTGGACGGGTCGAGCAGGCTCTGGGCGAGGACGATGCCGTCGGCCAGGGCGTCGACGGCCCGTTGCCAGACCTCGCGGGCGCGGTCGTCCCCGGCGTCCACCGCGGCGGCGCAGGATGCCGCGTCGGCGTCGGGGTCGCCGCTGGCCTCGGCCCAGGCGCGCGAGACGGCGGAGGCGGAGGCCAGCGTCTCCAGACAGCCGCGGGCGCCGCAGCCGCACTGCGGGCCGCCGGGGCGGACCACGACGTGGCCGATCTCCCCGCCGTAGCCGTGCGCGCCCGCCTCGATCCGGCCGTCGATGCCGATGGCACCGGCGATGCCGGTGCCGAGGGCGATGAACAGGAAGCGGCCGACTCCCCGTCCGGCGCCGAGGCGGCCTTCGGCCAGGCCGCCGGAACGCACGTCGTGGCCGAGGGCCACCGGCATCGCGGCGCCGTCGGGGCCGGCCAGGCGCTCGCCGAGGAGCTTGCGCAGCGGCAGCTCCCGCCAGCCGAGGTTGGCGGAGAAGACCGCGATCCCGTGCCTCTCGTCGATCGTGCCCGGGACGGCGACGCCGGCCGCGAGCGGAGCGACGCCGAAGCGGCCGCGGCCCTCGTCCGCCAGATCGGCGGCGAAGTCGAGGATGGCGGTCACGACGGCGTCCGCGCCGTGTTCCCGCCCGGTCGGTCGGCGTGCTTCGAACAGCACGGAGCCGTCCTGGGCGAGCAGCGCGGCCTTCATGCCGGTGCCGCCTACATCGAGTGCGATGACGTGCTTCACGGAGGACAGTTTCCCTTGGGTGGGTAGAAGAGGTCTAGTCCAGTTGTCGGATTGGTCTGGTCCATGCGGAGTGAGCTTTGTCGCAGCTGCGGGGGTGTGCGGGGCTTTGGGGTGGGGCGTGCGGGGGGTGTCCCGGGGGCGTCCGGGAGGTGATCGGGGCGTGCGCGGTTGCGCATCGTGCAATGACTCCGGGCACTTCGATAACTACTGGGCCGGGGTGGGGCAGTGGTGTGGACCAGTGGTCGGCGGGTTTGGCAGTGTGGCGCCTCCCCCCTGCCGGATTCCCTCGTTCCGGCGGCAGTTCTTCCCCCTAAGGCGGTACCCGCGTTGAACAGGCGCGTCCACGTTCCCACCCGTGCGATCGGCAGTGCGCTGGCCGGAGCACTGGCACTCACCGCGGTCGGCGCGTGCGGCGGGCAGGACCAGGGCACCGTCACCCTCAAGCTGGTCGCCGCGGACTACGGGGAGAACCAGGAGACCAACTCCGCGCGCTACTGGGACGCGGTCGCCAGGGACTTCGAGGCCGCCAACCCCGGGATCAAGGTCAGCGTCGAGGTGGACAGCTGGACGGACATCGGGAAGAGGGTCGAGGACATGATCGCGGCCGGGAAGTCCCCGGACCTGCTGCAGACCGGCGGCTTCGCGGACCAGGTCGCGGCGGGCCGGCTGTACCCGGCGTCGGACGTCCTCTCGATGAATACCCAGGCGAACTTCCTGGACACCTTCGCGCACGCCGGGCAGGTGCTCGGGACGCAGTACGGGATCCCGTTCGTGTCCTCGTCCCGGGTGCTCTTCTACAACAAGGCGATGTTCAAGCAGGCCGGGATCGCGCAGCCGCCCGCGACCTGGAACGAGCTGAAGCAGGACGCGGAGAAGATCAAGGCCAAGGTGCCGGGCGTGACCCCGTACGGGCTCCCGCTGGGGCCGGAGGAGGCGCCGGCGGAGTCCATGCTGTGGACGCTGAGCGGCGGCGGGAGCATCTCCGACGACGTCGGCAACTACACCATCGACAGTGCCCAGAACCAGGCGACCTTCACCTGGTTGAAGAGCAACCTGGTGAGCACCGGGCTGACGTACCCGGACCCGGGGAAGATGAACCGCACCCCGGTGTTCCAGGACTTCGCGGCCGGCAAGGTCGCGATGCTCAACGGGCACCCGACGCTGCTGCGGATGGCGTCCGCCGCGAACATCGACTTCGGGACGGCGCCGATCCCGAAGAAGGACGGCGTGGGGCGGACCGGGAGTCTCGGGGTCGCGGACTGGATGATGGCGTTCAAGGCGAACGGGCACAAGAACGAGATCAAGAAGTTCCTGTCGTTCGTCTACAACCGGGACAACCAGCTGAAGTTCGACGAGCGGTACAACCTGCTGCCGGTCACCCAGGACGCGTTCAACCAGATGTCGACCGACCCGAAGCACGCCGACCTCAAGCAGTTCGCGGTCGGGCTGACCAACGCGAGCTTCTACCCGTTCGGGGACCCGGCGTGGGGCGAGGTCAGCAACCGGATCAAGGCGGGGATCGGGCAGGCCGTGACCGGCGACCCGAAGCAGGTGCTCGGGGGGCTGCAGGACGCGGCGGTGAGCGAGGCGACGCGGGTCCGCAAGTAGCGCCCGGCCGGGCGCGGGCCCGCCGGGCGTGAGCGGGGCGGCGTGCTCGGGGCGGCGTGTTCAGGGCAACGTGCTCGGGGCAGTGCGCTCAGGGCAGCGTGATCGCGTAGGCCTTGCGGAGCGTCTCGTGGACCGTCCAGGTGGTGCGGTCGCCCTCGCGCAGCACCGCGCAGTCGCCCGGGCCGACCTCCAGGGTCGGGCCGCCCTCGATCTCGATGGTGGCCCGGCCGCTGAGGACCACGAACATCTCGTCGGCCTCGACGTCGGTGACCACGCCGGGGGTGATCTGCCAGATGCCGCGGAGCTGGCGGCCGTCGGCGGACTCGGCGAGGACCCGGCCGGTGACCTCGGGGGTGCCGGAGACGATCTGGGCGGGGTCGAGCGGGTCGGGTTCGAGGTCGGCGGCGGGGATGTGCACGGCGAAGCTGGGCGTGGTCATGGGGGTGACGTTAGCCGGGGCGGGGGAGCGGTGGGGCGAGCACTGTGTGTCGGGGTCGCGCGCGAGAATGACACTCCGTAGTGGTGGGCGGAGGTGGGCGCGGTGGGCGAGCTGAGTGAGCGGGACCGGGCGGTGCTGGCGCTGGAGGGGCGGCAGTGGCGGACGGCGGGGGCCAAGGAGCGGGCGATCCGGGAGGAGCTGGGGCTTTCCTCGACGCGGTACTACCAGCTGCTGAACGCACTGCTGGACCGGGAGGAGGCGCTGGCGCACGCGCCGGTGCTGGTGAACCGGCTGCGGCGGGTGCGGGCCGCCCGGCGGGAGGCCCGCTGACGCGGGCGTTCCGCGCCGGGGCCGGGGGTATGGGCCCCGGTATGGGATTCGAAGAGACGTGGGTGCCGGGGACCGCGGCCGGGCGGGACGGGGTGCGGGCGATCCTGCGGGCGCCCCGGTCCACCGTGATCGGCCTGGACTTCGACGGCACGCTGGCCCCGATCGTGGCCGACCCGAGCCTGGCCCGGGCCCACCCCGGGGTGGCCGGCGCGCTGCGGGTGCTGGCGCCGGCGGTGCGGGCCGTGGTGGTGGTGACGGGGCGGCCGGCGGCGCTGGCCGTGGAGTACGGGGGGCTGGCCGGGGTGCCGGGGATCGTGGTGCTCGGGCACTACGGGGCCGAGCGGTGGGAGGCCGGCGAGCTGACGGCCCCGGAGGCGCACCCCGGGGTGGCGGCCGCGCGGGAGGAGCTGCCGGGGGTGCTGGCGCGGGCCGGGGCGCCGGCGGGCACGGGCCTGGAGGACAAGGGGCGCTCGGTCGCGGTGCACACGCGGCGCACGGCGGCGCCGGAGGAGGCGCTGCGGCTGCTGCGGGCGCCGGTGGAGGAGCTGGCGGCCGCCCACGGACTGGTGGTGGAGCCCGGCCGGCTGGTGCTGGAACTGCGCCCGCCGGGGGTGGACAAGGGCGCGGCGCTGACCGGCTTCCTGCGGGAGCGCGGAGCCCGGTCGGTGCTGTACGCGGGGGACGACCTGGGGGACGTGGCGGCCTTCGCGGCGGTGGAGAAGCTGCGGGGCGAGGGCGTGGCCGGGCTGCTGGTGTGCAGCGGGGCGGTGGGGGACGCGCCGGTGCGCGAACTCGCCGACCGGGCGGACCTGGTGGTCCCGGGCCCGGCCGGCGTGGTGGAGCTGCTGGAATCGCTGGGACAGGCGCTTACCACGCGTTGACCCTTGCGGTGCGTCGGCCCCTACAGCGCGTTGACCCTCACAGTGCGTTGAGCTGGTCGAGGAACCACTGCTGCGGGGGGAGCGCGGTGGCCGCCGCCGCGAGGCGCTTGGTGCGGTCGGCCCGCTCCGCCTCGGGCATGGTGAGGCCGGTGTGCAGGGCGTCGGCGGTGGCGATGACGTCGTACGGGTTGACCGTCAGGGCGTCGTCCGCGAGCTCCGCGTGCGCGCCGGCCTCCCGGGAGAGGACCAGGGCGCAGCCGCGGTCGGACACCACCGGGACCTCCTTGGCCACCAGGTTCATGCCGTCCCGGATCGGGTTGACCAGGGCCACGTCGGCCAGTCGGTAGGCGGCCAGGGAGCGCGGGAAGTCGTCGTCGACGTGCAGGATCAGCGGCTTCCAGGTGGGGGTGGCGAACTCGGCGTCGATCTCCGCCGCGAGGCTCCGGACCGCGGCCGTGTAGTTCCGGTACTCGGCGAGGTCGGTCCGGGACGGGTAGGCGAACGCGATGTGCACCACCCGGTCGTGCCACTCGGGGCGGGTGCGGAGCAGGTGCCGGTAGGCCTGGAGGCCGCGGACGATGTTCTTGCTGAGCTCGGTGCGGTCGACCCGGACGATGGTGCGGCGGCCGCCGACCGCCGCGCGCAGGGCGGCGAGGCGCTCGTCCACGTCGGGCCGGCGGGAGCGTTCGCGCAGGAAGTCGGCGTCGGCGCCGAGGGCGTGCACGCCGAGCCGGGTGGTGCGGCCGTCGAAGGTGACGGTGAGCGCCTCGTGGTCGACGGCGGCGCCGAGCAGGTCCGCGCAGCAGGCGGCGAAGGCGCGGGCCCAGCGTTCGGTGAGGAAGCCGGCCCGGTCGGCGCCCAGGATGCCGGTCAGGACGGCCCGGGCGACGTCGTCGGGCAGCAGCCGGTAGTACTCGGGCGGGGCCCACGGGGTGTGCGAGAAGTGGCCGATCCGCAGGTCGGGGCGGGCGGCGCGGAGCAGGGCCGGGGCGAGGGACAGGTGGTAGTCCTGGACGAGCACCGCGGCGCCCGGGGCGGCCTCGGCGGCCAGGGCCTCGGCGAAGGCCGCGTTGTAGGCCCGGTAGGCGGCCCATTCGGTGCGGAAGCCGGCGTCGAAGGCGGGAGCGGTGGGGGTCGCGTACAGCAGGTGGTGGATGAACCAGAGGGTGGAGTTGGCGACGCCGTTGTAGGCCCGGGCGAAGGTCTCCGGATCGATGTCCAGCATCCGGACGGCCTGCCCGCCGACGTCGTGCCCGGCCAGGTCGAGGCGGCCGGCGGGGGCCTGCGCGGCGGCTCTGCGGTCCGCGTCGCCGAGCGCGGCGCAGACCCAGACGGCGTTCGGGTCGTCGATGGCGGAGAGTCCGGAGACCAGGCCCCCGCCGCCGCGCCGCAGGGTCAGCGTGCCGTCGTCGGCGGTGCTGAAGGACACCGGTCCCCGGTTGGAGGCCACCAGGACGGGGGCGGTGCCGGTCGCACTCGAACGTTCGGTCGTGAGATCGCCCATGGGTGGGATGTTGCCGGGGGTCCGGCGCGGCAAACCCCTCAATGCCGGGTGGCGTATTCGGGGACGGTGTGCATCGGGGGGCGTTCCAGGGCGGTGATCGGGTGGGTGTACGCCGTGAAGGCGCGGCTCTCCGGGTCGCGGGTGAACTGGGTGAGCTGCGGGTGGACCAGGTCGGCGGAGGCCTTGAGCCGGTGGGCGCGGTCCAGGCGTTCGAGGGCGGTGCGGTAGATGGTGGCGGCCATCCGGCCCAGGGCCTGGCCGTCCTGGTGGCGGTGGTGCCGGACGCCGACGTCCACCTGGGCCAGGGCGTCCAGGCCGGCCAGCTCCAACGCGTCCACCAGCAGGCCGAGTTCGACGCCGTAGCCGGTGGGGAAGGGCAGCCGTTCGAGTAGCGAGCGGCGGGCCGCGTACTCGCCGCCGAGGGGCTGGACGAAACCGGCGAGTTCCGGCCAGTGCAGGTTGAGCAGGGGGCGGGCGACGAGTTCGGTGACCCGGCCGCCGCCGGCCGGGACGACCGCGCCGGACTCCGTCTCCAGCGGGCGGTCGTACATCGCCTTGACCAGGTGGATGGACTCGTCGGTCAGCAGCGGGCCGACGATGCCGGAGACGAAGGCCGGGTCGAACTCGCGCAGGTCGGCGTCCACGAAGCAGACGATGTCGCCGTGGGTGACCAGCAGGGACCGCCAGAGCACCTCGCCCTTGCCGGGGGCGGCGGGCAGCCGGGGCAGGATGGCGTCCCGGTGCTCCACCCGGGCGCCGGCCTCGGCGGCGACGGCGGCGGTGGCGTCGGTGGAGCCGGAGTCGACCACGACGAGCTCGTCGACGAGCGGGAGGCGTTCCATCAGCTCGCGGCGGACGGTGCGGACGATGTCGCCGACGGTGGCCTCCTCGTCCAGGGCGGGGAGGACCACGCTGACCGTGCGCCCGGTGCGCTCCTTGGCCGCGAGGAGGGTGTCGACCGGCCGGTCGGCCGCGCTCCAGGAGCGGCGGCGCAGCCAGGACGCCGCCTGCGGGAGGAGCGCGGGAGTCGGTTCGGCGGGCACGGAAGTCTCCTCGGCGGGTCGGGTGGGACGGGTCATCTCGCGTGGCGGACGGTCCCGTTCAGGGTTGACGCCTTCGGATACAGTCTTCGTACAGCGGTCGGACCTTTGCACGCCGGGGTCGCCGTTGAGCACCACCACAATTTCACAAGCTCATCCAGAGGGACTGAGGGAACGGCCCGTTGACGTCCCGGCAACCTTCTCGCGCGGCTGTCTCGACAGGCCCCGGCGGGACAGGTGCCAATTCCGGCCTGTGGCGCGACCGCGCCGCAGGGAAGATGAGGAGAGAGGCCTCGCCATCATGGCTATCGACACCGCCGCACCTTCCCCCAGCCTTCGGCCGGGGGGACCCCGACCCGTCGACCTCGGCCCCGCCGCCGCGCTGTCCTGTCGCGAGTGCGGCACCCGCTTCCCGCTCGGCCCGAGCTTCGCCTGCCTGGAGTGCTTCGGCCCGTTGGAGATCGCCTACGAGTTCGGCAGCGAGGGCGCCGAGGAGCTGCGCAAGCGGATCGAGGCCGGTCCGACGTCCATCTGGCGCTACGCGCCGCTGCTGCCGGTGCCGGCCGACGTGGCGTCCAAGCCCAACCTGAACCCGGGCTGGACCCCGCTGGTGAAGGCGGACAACCTGGGCCGGGAGCTCGGTTTCACCGCCCAGCTGCACGTCAAGGACGACTCCGGGAACCCGACGCACTCGTTCAAGGACCGCGTGGTGGCCTGCGCCATCGAGGCGGCGCGGGCGTTCGGCTACACGACGCTGTCCTGCTCCTCCACCGGCAACCTGGCCGGCGCGGTGGGCGCGGCGGCCGCCCGGGCCGGGTTCCGGTCCTGCGTGTTCATCCCGCACGACCTGGAGCAGGGCAAGGTCGTCATGGCCGGGGTGTACGGCGGCGAGCTGATCGGCATCGAGGGCAACTACGACGACGTGAACCGCTTCTGCTCGGAGCTGATCGGCGACCCGGCCGGCGAGGGCTGGGGCTTCGTCAACGTCAACCTGCGGCCGTACTACGGCGAGGGTTCCAAGACGCTGGCGTACGAGATCTGCGAGCAGCTCGGCTGGCGGCTGCCGGAGCAGATCGTGATCCCGATCGCCTCGGGCTCGCAGCTGACGAAGATCGACAAGGGGCTGCAGGAGCTGATCAAGCTGGGCCTGGTCGAGGACCGGCCGTACCGGATCTTCGGCGCCCAGGCCGAGGGCTGCTCGCCGGTGTCGGCCGCCTTCAAGGCCGGCCGGGACGTGATCCGGCCGGTCAAGCCGGACACCATCGCCAAGTCGCTGGCGATCGGCAACCCGGCCGACGGCCCGTACGTGCTGGACATCGCCCGCCGCACCGGCGGCGCGGTGGAGGACGTCACGGACGCCGAGGTGGTGGCGGCGATCCGGCTGCTGGCGCGGACCGAGGGCATCTTCGCCGAGACCGCGGGCGGGGTGACCGTCGGCGTGCTGAAGAAGCTGGTCGAGACCGGGCAGCTGGATCCGGCCAAGGAGACCGTCGCGATCAACACCGGCGACGGCCTGAAGACCCTGGACGCCGTCTCCGACGCCGGGATGACCGCCGTCATCCGCCCGACGCTGGACTCGTTCCGCGCCGCCGGCCTCGTGTCCGCCTGAACCTCCCCCGCCCCGCACGGCCCGCACCGCAAGGGCCCCACCCCGCAAGGCCCGACCCCGCAAGGAGAGCCATGAGCGCCAACGTCCGCATCCCCACCATCCTGCGCACCTACACCGGCGGCGCCGCCGAGGTGACCGCCGAGGGCGCCACCCTGGCCGAGGTCATCGCCGACCTGGAGAAGAACCACGCGGGCATCGCCGCCCGCCTGCTGGACGACACCGGCAAGCTGCGCCGCTTCGTCAACGTCTACGTGAACGACGACGACGTGCGCTTCGCCGACGGCCTGGCGACCGAGATCAAGGACGGCGCCGGCGTCTCGATCATCCCGGCGGTGGCCGGCGGCTGCTGATCCGCCCGCCATTCGGTTGCTCGCCCCGCCATTCGGCCGCCCGTCCGTACGGAATTCCGTTCTCCGTATGCGCGGGCGGCCGGTTGCATTCCGGCTGGAATATTTCCGGGTCGAGTCGGAGTAGAGTGTCGCTCGGTTGGGAACAGGGGTTCCCTCTCGACCGCCCGCGCCGTTCTGCCGGGGCGCGTCCGGCCGGTGAGACCGGCCCGTGAAACATGTCAGGCCGATGTCAGAATTACCTCGGGGATTTGGGTAATTCGTCCGCTATGCCCGGCGTGAAATGCCGATATCTTCCCGATTCGGCCCGTCCTGTCCCTTGATCGGGCGGCGGAATTGACGGCGGCTGACCCTGTTGCAGAGGGCTTCGGTCCGGATACATTCAGCGGCGGTCGACGCAATCACCCGCTCACCGGAAGCCGTCCGGCGTCCCGCGCGGAGGGTTGCGGCGTGCACGGCTGCGCCCAGGGGGGGTTCCCCGGGCCGGCCTTCAAACCAACCCGGGCCCGCGACCTGCGGGCACGTGAAGGGCCAGCACAGCACTAGGGGAGTTCGGAATGGCTCAGGGCACCGTCAAGTGGTTCAACGCGGAGAAGGGCTACGGCTTCATCGCGGTCGACGGTGGTGCGGACGTCTTCGTCCACTACAGCGCGATCCAGATGGACGGCTACCGCACCCTCGAGGAGGGCCAGCGGGTCGAGTTCGAGATTTCCCAGGGACAGAAGGGCCCGCAGGCGGACATGGTTCGCGCGGCGGTCTGACCCCTTCCGACTCCAGGAGCTCGGCGCGGCCCACGGCTGGTGACCGCTCGCTTCTCGACGGGCCCGCACGACACGCGTCGTGCGGGCCCGTCGGCGTTCCCGGACGGGCCCGTCGGGGTTCTCGAACGGGCTCGCCGGCGTTCCCGGACGGGCTCGCCGGTGCTCCCGTGCGGGCTCAGCGGCGGCTCGCGGGTTGGCGATTGGGCTTGCACTCGACCACCCGGAGTGCTAATCATTGGCGTTAGCACTCACAGCGTGAGAGTGACAGCGGACCGGGTCGGTGAGGCCCCCGGGAGCGGTAGGGGAAAGGACCCCCGCACACCAGGGCCGTCCGTCGCGGGCACCCCTTGGTCCGAGCAGTCGACCGTGTCCCGGAGGACCACTTCTGATGGCCAAGATCATCGCCTTTGATGAGGAAGCTCGCCGCGGCCTTGAGCGTGGCATGAACCAGCTCGCCGACGCAGTGAAGGTCACGCTCGGCCCCAAGGGTCGCAACGTCGTGCTGGAGAAGAAGTGGGGCGCCCCCACGATCACCAACGACGGTGTCTCCATCGCCAAGGAGATCGAGCTCGAGGACCCGTACGAGAAGATCGGTGCGGAGCTCGTCAAGGAGGTCGCCAAGAAGACGGACGACGTCGCGGGTGACGGCACCACCACCGCCACCGTGCTCGCCCAGGCCCTGGTTCGCGAGGGTCTGCGCAACGTCGCCGCCGGCGCCAACCCGATGGCCCTGAAGCGCGGCATCGAGAAGGCCGTCGCCGCCGTCTCCGACCAGCTGCTGGCCCAGGCCAAGGACGTGGAGACCAAGGAGCAGATCGCCTCCACCGCCTCCATCTCCGCCGCCGACACCCAGATCGGCGAGCTGATCGCCGAGGCCATGGACAAGGTCGGCAAGGAAGGCGTCATCACCGTCGAGGAGAGCAACACCTTCGGTCTGGAGCTGGAGCTCACCGAGGGCATGCGCTTCGACAAGGGCTACATCTCGGCCTACTTCGCCACCGACCTGGAGCGGATGGAGGCGACCTTCGAGGACCCCTACATCCTCATCGCCAACTCCAAGATCGGCTCGGTCAAGGACCTGCTCCCGCTGCTGGAGAAGGTCATGCAGAGCGGCAAGCCGCTCGTCATCATCGCCGAGGACGTCGAGGGCGAGGCCCTGTCGACCCTGGTCGTGAACAAGATCCGCGGCACCTTCAAGTCCGTCGCCGTCAAGGCCCCGGGCTTCGGCGACCGCCGCAAGGCCATGCTCGGCGACATCGCCATCCTCACCGGTGGCACCGTGATCTCCGAGGAGGTCGGCCTCAAGCTGGAGAACGCCGGCATCGACCTGCTGGGCACCGCCCGCAAGGTGGTCATCACCAAGGACGAGACCACCATCGTCGACGGTGGCGGCGAGAGCGACCAGGTCGCCGGCCGGGTGAACCAGATCCGCGCCGAGATCGAGAACAGCGACTCGGACTACGACCGCGAGAAGCTCCAGGAGCGCCTCGCCAAGCTGGCCGGCGGCGTGGCCGTCATCAAGGCCGGCGCGGCCACCGAGGTGGAGCTCAAGGAGCGCAAGCACCGCATCGAGGACGCCGTCCGCAACGCCAAGGCCGCCGTCGAGGAGGGCATCGTCGCCGGTGGTGGCGTCGCGCTGCTGCAGGCCGGTGTCGCCTTCGACAAGCTGGAGCTGGAGGGCGACGAGGCCACCGGTGCCAACATCGTCAAGGTCGCGCTGGAGGCCCCGATCAAGCAGATCGCGACCAACGCCGGCCTGGAGGGTGGCGTCGTGGTGGAGAAGGTGCGCAACCTCCCCGCCGGTCACGGCCTGAACGCCGCCACCAACGAGTACGTCGACCTGGTCGCCGCGGGCATCATCGACCCGGCCAAGGTCACCCGCTCCGCGCTGCAGAACGCCGCCTCCATCGCGGCGCTGTTCCTCACCACCGAGGCCGTCATCGCCGACAAGCCGGAGAAGGCCGCCGCGGCCGCCGGCGGCGGCATGCCGGGCGGTGACATGGACTTCTGATCCTGATCGTTCCGATCGGATCGGTTGACTCCGCGTCCGTGTGGGCGGCTCCCTCCGGGGGGCCGCCCACACGGCGTTTCGGCGTTCGGGCCGGTCGACGGAGAATGGACGGATGGCTGCTGACGACATCGAGACCGCCCTGCACAACGCGCGGGCACTGATCCTGGCCGACCTCACCGCGCGGGACGTGGCGGACGCCGCCGTCGTCTCGCTGGTGGAGCAGGCGGTGACGCACCGCCGCTGGTGGCTGGAGCAGTGGCCGGACGGCACCGAGTACGTGCTCGGGCTGGTCGCCCAGGACGTCCAGGACGCGCTGCTGGAGGCGTACGGGCGCTGGCCGCTGTGCGGCGGTTGCGCGGCCGAGGGGGATCCGCACGCGCTGAGCGTGGAGCCGGAGCTGGGGCCCGAGCCGCACTGGGTGTGCGGCAAGCAGGGCGCGGTGGTGGCGGCGGTCGGGAAGCTGTCCTAGTCCTCCCGGCTCTCCCGGTCCCCCTGGTCCTCCCGGCTCTCCCGGTCCTCCTGGTCTTCCCGGTCCTCCAGCCGTCGCAGTTCGGCCGTCAGGTTGGCGCGGGCGGCGTCCGCGAAGCGGGCGTGGGCGGCGGGGGTGCGGTAGAGCGCGGGCAGCGCCAGGAGCGCGCGCAGGACGGCGGCGCGGCCGGCCCGGAAGTCCGGCTCGGGGACGAAACCGTACTCCTCCCGGACGGCGGCCGCGTACGCCGCGTACGCCTCGGGGGTGCCGCCGAGGACGGCGAGATCGGCGTCGCAGAGCACCTCGCCGTCGCGGTCGCCGGGCGCCGGGTCGTGGCCGACGGTGAGCAGGACCAGCCGTTCGACCTCGGCGACCCGGACGGCGGGCAGGCCGGCGGCGGTGAGCGCGCGGACGGCCAGGGCGGCGCTGCGCTCCTCGTTCTCGGTGCGGTCGGGGCGGTAGACGACGTCGTGGAACCACGCCGCGAGGCGGACGGCATCCGGGTCGGCGGCGTGCCCGGCGAGGTCGTCGACGTGCCGCAGGACCGCGCTCAGGTGGTCCGGGGTGTGGTACCGGCGCTGCGGTTCCGACCAGCGGCGCAGCAGTTCCCGTCCGTAGGGCTCGGGGTCGTCGGCGGCGCCGCAGCGGTGCAGCAGGGCGGTCCAGGCGGTGAGCAGCTCGGCCTCGGTGCCGGGCCGGCCGGTCTCGGTGGTGGGCGGGTGCGTCGGCATGCGGGCCATTCTGCTGGGTGGTGCCGGTGGACGGGATGTGCCGGTCGGCGATATATGTAGACACATGACTGAACGCTCCATGCAGGAGCCGACGCTGCTTCTGCTCACCGCGCTGGCCGACGCTCCGCGGCACGGCTACGCGCTCATCCAGGAGATCGCCGCGATCTCCGACGGCCGGGTCACGATGCGCACCGGCACGCTCTACGGCGCGCTCGACCGGCTGCTGGGCCAGGGCCTGATCGAGGTCGCCGCCGAGGAGGTGGTGGACGGCCGGGCCCGGCGCACCTACGCGCTGACCGACGCCGGTCGGGGCGCGCTGGCCACCGAGGCCGAGCGGCTGCGGACCGTGGCCGCCGAAGCCGAGCGCCGGCTCTCCGCCGCCGCCGTCCGTCCGGGGGTCAGGGGGGCCTTCGCGTGAGCATGAGTGGTTCGACCGTCGCGGTCCGGACGGCGTTGGCGCTGTACCCGGTCCGCTACCGCCGCGAGCGCGGCGACGAACTGGCCGATGTCTTCGCCGACACCACGGCGGAGGCGGGCTCGACCGCCAAGGTCCGGGAACTGGTCGACCTGGGGGCGTACGGGCTGCGGATGCGGACCGGGCTGACCTCCGGCTCCACCGGCGGGCGGCTGGCGGCGCTGGCGGCCCCGCTGGTGGCCGGCGCGGTGGGCGGGCTGGCGGCGGGCCGGCTGCTCATCGCCTACCTGGAGCAGGACCTGCCGCACCTGTCGGTGGGTGAACTGCCCTTCCTGCCCTTCTGGGCGCTGCTGGGCGCGGCGCTGCTCTCGGGCGGGGCGGCCCTGCTCGGCCACTGGACGGCGGCGAAGCTGCTGGCCGGGGCGGCGGCACTGGCAGCGGTGGCGGACCTCGTGGTGCAGACGGCCGCCGCGGCCGTCCAGCCGCTGTGGGACTTCCTCTTCGCCCTCCAGTGGGACGGGCCGTTCGTGCTCTGGGCGCTGGTGCTGCTGGCCGCGCCGAAGGACGCCCTGCCGGTGCCGGAGTGGCGGGAGCGGGGGCTGATGCTGGCCGCCGCGCTGGTGGTCCCGGCGGTGGCGTACCCGACCGACGTGTACGAGAGCTGGCACGAACTGGCCCCGGAGTGGCGGGGGCTGATGGTCTGCGTGCCGCTGCTGATGGTGCTGTCGGTGGTGCGCGGGTGGTACCTCGCGGCCGTTCCGGGGCTCGCCCTGCTGCCGTGGGCGCTGTGCGTCAACCTGCACGCGCTGTGGCAGCAGGAGGGCGGGGCCTGGCGGCTGCTGCCGATGGTCGTCGCGGTGGTGGCGGTGGCGGTGGCACTGGTCCTGGTGGGCCGGCGGAAGGGGCCGGTCGGTCAGAGGGGACGGCTGACGGCCTGAGCCGGTGCCGGGGTGCGGTGCCGGGGGTGCGGTGCCGCGATCGGGCTGGTCCGATCCCGGCACCCCCGGCCCCGGGCGGGGTGCGGTCTCGCCGGGTCCGGCGGGATGTGGCAACCTACTGATATGTCTAGACCAATTTTCGAAGTCATCGCGCTGACGCCCCAGGACGCCCAGGCCGCCGAATCGGGTGGCGCCGACCGGCTCGAACTGGTCACCGACATGGCCGCCGACGGGCTCACCCCGTCGGTCGAGGACTTCGCCCGGATCCGGGCCGTCGTCGGCCTCCCGCTGCGCGTCATGCTCCGGATCCGGGACGGCTTCGCCCCCGGCGGCCTGGACGAGCTGTGCGCCCGGGCCGCCGCGCTGCGCGCCGAGGGCGCCGAGGAGTTCGTCTTCGGCTTCCTCGACGCCGGGGGCGCCGTCGACCTGGCCGCCACCGTCGCCGTCGCCGAGGCGGTGGCCGGCTGCCGCTGGACCTTCCACCGGGCGATCGACCACAGTGCCGACCGAGCCGCCCTGCGGGCCGCCGTCGGCGCGCTGCCCGGGCTGGACACCTTCCTCACCTCGGGCTCGGCCGCCGGGGTGGACGCCGGGCGCGCGGTGCTGGCGGCCGAGCTGGACCGGGCCGACGAGCCCGGCTACGGGCAGCGGATCCTGATCGGCGGCGGCCTGCGGGCCGAGCACCTGAAGGAGCTGCGGGCGGAGGGCTTCGACGCCTTCCACGTCGGCGGCGCGGTGCGGGCCGACGGCTGGTCGACGCCGGTGGACGCGGCCAAGGTCGCCGAGTGGCGGGCCCTGATCGACGCGTGAGCACCCGGTGGGTCGGCGCGTGAGTACCCGACGGGTTCGAGGACCCGCCGGAAGGACCCGCCGGAAGGACCCGCCGGAAGGGCCGGCCGCCGGGCCGGCCCTTCCGCGACGGGTGTCAGCGCAACTGCTCGGGCAGCGGCTCGCCGTGCAGCACCGTCAGCCCCGAGACCGCCCGGGTCAGCGCCACGTACAGCCGCCGCAGCCCGGTCCGCTCGTCCGGCTCGCCGGCGATCACCGCGGCCGGCTCGTCCAGCACCACGTAGTCGTACTCCAGACCCTTGGCCAGCGAGGCCGGGACGAGGGTCAGCCGGGCCTCGGCACTGGTCTCGGCGCCGGGGGAGAGGTACGGCAGGCCCGCCGCGGCCAGGGCCTCGGCGAACAGCGGGATCCGGGCGTCGGCGGCGATCAGGCCGGTCGAGCCCTCGTGCTCCAGCGCCTCCCGGCAGGCGGCGACGACCGCCTCGATCGCGTCGGCCGGATCCTCCGCGGCGATCCGGCGGACGGTCAGCGACCCGGGCGCGGTGCGGACCGAGCCGGCCGGGGCCAGGCCCGGGGCGATCGCCGGGAGCAGCCGGGAGGCGTACGCGATGACCTCCTCCGGCACCCGGAAGCCCTTGGTCAGCTCCTCGACGTGCGCCTCCGGCTTGCCCAGGTGGCGCAGCGCGTCCCGCCAACTCGCCGTCGCCCACGGGGTGGTGCCCTGGGCGAGGTCGCCGAGGACGGTCGCCGAGCCGGTGGTGCAGCGGCGGCCGACCGCGCGGTACTGCATCGGGGAGAGGTCCTGCGCCTCGTCCAGCACCACGTGGCCGAGCGAGGGCGTGCGCTGGACCAGGTCCGTCGCCTCGTCCACCAGGACGGCGTCGGCCGGCGTCCAGCGGGCGGTCTTCACCGAGCGGCCGGGCTTGGGCCACAGCACCGCCCGCTGCTCCTCGGGCGTCAGCACGCCCTCGGCGCACCCGGCCAGGAACTCCGGGTCGGAGAGCAGCCGCAGCACCAGCTTCGCCGGGTCGACGGCCGGCCAGCACGCCTTGACCACCGCCTTGACCGCGCTGTTGCGGGCCACCGCGTCCTGCACCCGGTCGTCCGGGGCCTCGCCGCCCTGCTCCATCTTCACCAGCACGGCGTGCGCGATGCGCTGCGGCAGGGCCTCCCCGGCGGCGCCGTAGCGGACCTCGCGGCCCTTCAACTCCTCGATGATCTCGACGAGTTCGTGCACCGGGACGCGCCAGCGGCGGGAGCCCCGGACCACCACGCAGGGCTCGGTGGGCAGCGCGATGCCCGCCCGTACGGCCCGGCGCAGCACCTCGGCCATCCGGGCGTCGCCCTTCAGCCGGGCCGCCTCCGGGGTGTCCTCGCCCCGGACCTCGACGTGCCCGACCAACTGCTGCACGGTCGCCTGGGCGACGTCCAGCTCGCCGAGCGCGGGCAGCACCTGCTCGATGTAGGAGAGGAAGGCGCTGTTCGGCCCGATCACCAGGGTGCCGGTCCGGGCCAGGCGCTCGCGGTGCGCGTACAGCAGGTACGCGACGCGGTGCAGGCCGACGGCGGTCTTCCCGGTGCCCGGCGCCCCCTGCACGCAGATGGTGCCCGTCACGTCGGAGCGGACGATCTCGTCCTGCTCGGGCTGGATGGTGGCCACGATGTCGCGCATCGGGCCGACGCGGGGCTTCTCGATCTCGGCGGCGAGCAGCGCGGAGGAGGTCTCCTCCTCGGCCGGGTCGGTGAGGTGCTCGTCCTCGTAGGCGGTGAGCTCGCCGCCGGTGTAGCCGAAGCGGCGGCGGCGCTCGACGTCCATCGGATCGGTGCGGCTGGCCCGGTAGAACGGCTGGGAGACCGGCGCGCGCCAGTCGATCACCATCGGGTCGCCGTCGGCGTCGTGGACGTGGCGGCGGCCGATGTAGAAGTTCTCGCCCGCCCGGCGCCCACCGCCACCCTCGCTCGGCGCGCTTCGCGCGGCACCCCCGGTGCCCTCGCTCGGCTCCTCGCTGATCGCGTGCAGGTAGTCGAGGCGGCCGAAGAAGAGCGGGGTGTGGGAGAGGTCGGCCAGGGCGGCGATCCTGGCCTCGATCTGGTTCCGGAGGACGGCGGCGGACACCCAGGTGCCGGTCACGTCGCGCAGGTCGAGCGACTGCACGTCCTCGCGCATCGCTCGCAGCGCGGCCCGGGACGCGGCCAGGTGGTCGCGCTCGCGCTGGAGGGGGTCGGTGGTGGGGGTGGCGGGCACAGCGAACCTTTCCGGCTGCCCCGGTGGCGGGCGCAGCGGATCGATGGAGCTCACGGTGGGGTACGGCCGACCGGTTGCCGAACGGTCGGCGCCTCCCCCGGCTGCCTGCGGGACTTCAGCAGGTACCACGGTTCGGGAGGGGGCAGACGGACGATCTTAGACCCGTCCGGGCCGGGGTTCCAGCCGTGCAGGTCTCGGGGTTGCCCCTACTCCCGTCCCGGGGTCGCCCCTACCTCCGTCCCCGGGGTGTCCGTACACCCGGAGGACGACCGCCGTCCCGACGGATACGGCCTTTGGAGTGATGCCGCCGGCCGGTCGGGTGCCTACCGTTGAAGACATGAGCACCCAGAACCGAAACCCCCGTACCGGCCCGGCCGGCGCCACCGCCGCCGCCGGGCGCCACCACGGCCTGCTGAGCACCGCCGTCCGCAACGTCGGCATCGTCCTGGACACCGCCGCGCGCGTGATCTTCCTCGGGCGCGACGGTGTCCGCTACTGAGCGTTCCTGCGGTGGCGTTCCCGCGGTCGCGGCTCGCGGCTACAGCACGTCGTCCGCGTCGATGATCCGGTACGCGTAGCCCTGCTCGGCCAGGAAGCGCTGCCGGTGGGCGGCGAAGTCCTGGTCCACGGTGTCCCGGGCGACCACCGAGTAGAAGTGGGCCGCGTGGCCGTCCGCCTTGGGGCGCAGCACCCGACCGAGGCGCTGGGCCTCCTCCTGGCGGGAGCCGAAGGTCCCGGAGACCTGGATGGCCACCGTGGCCTCGGGCAGGTCGATCGAGAAGTTCGCGACCTTGGAGACCACCAGGACGCCGATCTCCTTGTTCCGGAAGGCGTCGAAGAGCTTCTCGCGCTGGGCGTTGCTGGTCTCGCCCTTGATCACCGGGGCGTCCAGGGCCTCACCGAGCTCGTCCAGCTGGTCGATGTACTGGCCGATGACCAGCGTCTGGTCCTTCTCGTGCTTCCTGACCAGCGCCTCCACCACCCGGCGCTTGGTCGCCGTGGTGGCGCAGTAGCGGTAGCGCTCCTCCGGCTCGGCGGTCGCGTAGGCGAGCCGCTCGGAGTCGGTCAGGGTGACCCGGACCTCGCAGCAGTCGGCCGGCGCGATGTAGCCCTGCGCCTCGATCTCCTTCCACGGCGCGTCGAAGCGCTTGGGTCCGATCAGGCTGAACACGTCGCCCTCCCGGCCGTCCTCGCGCACCAGCGTGGCCGTCAGGCCGAGCCGGCGGCGGGCCTGCAGGTCCGCGGTGAACTTGAACACCGGGGCGGGCAGCAGGTGCACCTCGTCGTAGACCACCAGGCCCCAGTTCCGGGCGTCGAACAGCTCCAGGTGCGCGTACACGCCCTTCCGCTTGGTGGTCATCACCTGGTAGGTGGCGATGGTGACCGGGCGGATCTCCTTCTTGGTGCCGCTGTACTCGCCGATCTCGTCCTCGGTGAGCGAGGTGCGCTTGACCAGCTCGTGCTTCCACTGGCGGGCCGAGACGGTGTTGGTGACCAGGATCAGCGTGGTCGACTTGGCGTGCGCCATCGCGGCCGCGCCGACCAGCGTCTTGCCGGCGCCGCAGGGCAGCACGACCACGCCGGAGCCGCCGTGCCAGAAGCCCTCGACGGCCTGCGCCTGGTACGGGCGCAGCTGCCAGCCGTCCTCGGCCAGCTCGATCGGGTGCGCCTCGCCGTCCACGTACCCGGCGAAGTCCTCGGCGGGCCAGCCGAGTTTGAGCAGCACCTGCTTGATCTGCCCGCGCTCGGAGGGGTGCACCACGACGGTGTCGGGGTCGACCCGGTCGCCGACCAGCGGGGCGATCTTCTTGGAGCGCAGCACCTCCTCCAGCACCGGCCGGTCGGTGGTGGCGAGCACCAGCCCGTGCGTCGGGTGTTTGAGCAGCTGCAGCCGCCCGTACCGGCCCATGGTGTCGGCCACGTCCACCAGCAGCGCGTGCGGCACCGGGTAGCGCGAGTACGTCACCAGGGCGTCCACCACCTGCTCGGCGTCGTGCCCGGCCGCCCGCGCGTTCCACAGCCCGAGCGGGGTCACCCGGTACGTGTGCACGTGCTCGGGTGCCCGCTCCAGCTCGGCGAACGGTGCGATGGCGCGACGGCAGTCGGCGGCCTTGGGGTGGTCGATCTCCAGGAGAAGAGTTTTGTCGCTCTGGACGATCAAGCAGGACACACATACCTCCGTGGATAGGATCGCCGCGTGACAGAGGCCACGACTGCCACCGTTCGGGCCATGCCCCGAGCCCGTCGCCGGAAAGGCGTTCCGGCCAGCGCACCTGGTATGCGCGCAGCTATCTATGGTCGCCTATCGCGCGAGACAGAGGAAACCACTTCCCCGGAGCGCCAGTGGACGGCCTGCGAGCAACTGTGCGCGGCCCGTGGCTGGACCGTGGTCGCCGTCGAGGAGGACATCGACGTTTCCGGTCGCTCTGACCATGCCGCCGGCCCCAGTACCATGCGGCACCAGGGCTGGTCAGCGAGGTCAGCTCGCCGCCGGACCACCCTCCCTGCCAAGGTCACGGGTCCGGCGCTCATGGAGTTGTCAGGGCGTGCCGTCGATCAGGCCGCCGCACCGTACTGGCTGGTCAACCGCCGGACTTCGGCATCCTTGAAAGCCTGCACCTCTTCCACGATCCCGCTCTTCGACAGGTCGGCCACGGGGACGCAGAGGTCCATCCGCTGGATGCAGACGCCGACCATGTACTCTCCCTGGTCGGTGAGGTACAGGCGGATGCCGTAGTAGCCCTCCTGGCAGTCCGTGTCGTTGTTGAACCGGCACGACGCACAGGTGTCCGGGAGCCGCGCCGGCAGCAGCCGCTTGACGTAGACCGCCCGGCTACCGAGGGCCCGGTAGAGGGTGCGCTCGTCGGAGGTGCCGGCGGTGAACGTCCGAAGCACCGGTTCCGCACCGACCCGGGTCAGCACTTCGGAGATCGCCGCGATCGACTCCGCTCCGTCCTGGATGCTGGTGAGCATCCGCACGTCCGCGAACTGGCCATACGACTCGACCAGGTTGACGACCCGATCCACGTGGGCCATCCCGGGAACGACGATGTTCACGGAGACCTTCACCCCGTTGGACACGGCAGCCCGGATGGTCTGCTCCGCAGCACGGATCTTCGTCTCGGCCAGACCCGCTGACTTGAAGCGCTCGGACTGTACGGCCTGGAGCTCTTCGGCGGTGGTGCCGAAGACGGAGACGTTGACCCGGTTGAGGCCGGCGACCGAGCACTCCGGCATCACCTGCCGGCCGCGCTCCCCGTTGCTGGTCATCCCGACGCTCAGCCCCATGCCGGTGAGCGCCGAGACCAGTGAGGGCACCTCCGTGTGCAGGGTGGGTTCCCCTCCGGTGAGGTGGACCTCGCTGGCGTTGAACGCCCTCGCGACAGTCCGCACCGCCCGCCGGAAGGACATGTCCGGGGCCATCTTCGCCGAGAGGAAGTTGACGCCGTTCGTCTCGCTGTAGATCGACACGCGGCCGGTCTTGCCCGGTCCCGCGACGAAGGGCAGCAGCGTGCGGCCCTCGTTGTCGGCGGTGACCGGCGTTCCCTCGTTGTGGCAGAACGTGCAGGCCAACCCGCAGTCGTCGATCACCTTGACGCGGATGGTCCTGTCACGGACGACCCGGACCGCCGTGCGTTGGGTCACTGACACGGCTTGCCTCCTGTCACTCGAACGTGAGCCGGGGGATCGCCTCGATGTCGATCCCGTACCGGCGGTAGACCTTGGTCGTGTTCTCGCTCGTCAGCTCGGCCAGGGGAAGCCCGAGCGTGAGCGCCGTCGCATGGACGTGATCGGCGCTGTCCCCCTCGATCTCCATGTACGGGGGGATCAGCGGCCACTGGTCGATCTCGACAGCCGCGCCGCCCAGCGTCCAGGAGGACCGGCGGTTCTCCTGGTACGCCTTCGGCTGGTATCCGAGCTTGCCGAGAAGCGTGTTCATGGCGTCGAAGTCGCCGACGGTCGTCTCCGTCTCGGTCACGCCGTCGATCGCGTCGGAGTGGATCTCCTTGACGCACAGCGTGACGCTGGTGCCGGTGTCGCGCAGGCGGACCCACGTGCCCGGTTGGCCGGGGATGTCGTAGACGTAGCGGCGCTGGAAGCGGTCGGCCACGTGCTCAGCCCCGACCTCGGCCAGCAGCGCGTGGATCTTCTCCGGCTCGACGTTGAGGATCTTCGCTTCGAACTCAGTTGCGGTCATGGGAAGTTGCCCTTTCTAGGCGAGGTTCGGCACGCGCGAGCGCACGATATCGGCTATCGCCTCGGCCACCTGCTCCGGCGTGCGGTCGGTGCCGTCCACGCCGACAAGGCCGAGCGCCCGGTACACACGGGAACTCTCGGCGACGTTCGGCTCCTCCCACTGGTGCCAGTAGCTCAGCGTCCCGCGCTCGGCCCGCCGACGACGGCGGCCTTGGCGAACCCGTTCGTCCACCTCAAGCAGGACCGCCACGTCCGGGACGAGCACCCCCTCCGGATACTCCGGGGCGCAGTCGTGCCCCATGGCCCGGTGCGTGGCGACGGTGCGCGGGAAGGAGGACTCGACCACCACCGTCCGGCCGCTCTCAGTCACCCGACTCAACGGCGGACCATGCTGCCGGGGCGCTGGTCGCCAACCTGCGGGCGTATCAGGCGGATTCCGGGAGACATGGCAGCCCCAGGAGGCATCCGAGGTCGTCAGGCCGCACTTCCGGGATCTCGATAGCCGCAGCGCTCGCCAAGGTTCGGGCGGTATTGATGAGGTCCATCGATACGGCCGCCCTCTCTATCGGTCGGACTCCCGGGCGTTTCCCGGAGGGAGCACAAGAATCCGTCGTCAGGCGGTATCGGGATAAGGCCGGCGCGTGTACCCACCATGAGTAAACTCGCGGTCAGTTATCTCGCGTGACACTGAGCAATGACTCTTCTGGCGCTGGGGGTAGCCAGCCATGACCGAGCCCGCAGAGTCACCTGGACTGCCGCGCCGACTGCTCGCGGACCCCGAGATGGTGACAGCCTGCGCGGAGCGAGACTTCGCGCGGATCTTCCAACTCGCCAAGCGCAAAGGCGGGTTCCACTCCTCGCGTATCGCCCGAGCATGCGAGTTGACGCCCAGCAGGGTGGGCGAGGTGATGAAGGGCCGACCGAAGATCACCAACATGGCCGTCATCGAACGCATCGCGGATGGCCTACGGATTCCGGGACGGATGCTCGGCCTGGCGGACCGCAGCTGGGAAGCGCCGCCGATCCCACGCCGAGACCCAACACCGGCGGTTGAGCCGGCCCGTGCCCCGTTGCCGGTCGTGGATTCGCGTTCAGGCAGCGATCTCGACGACATCCTCGCCATCGCGGCGGGCACGCGGGTCACGCCCAACGTCCTGCGGTCCCTCCAGGCGTCCATCGAGGATTACTGGCGGCGCGATGACCAGCACGGCGGCGAAGCGCTCCGGCCGGCGGTGATCGGTCAGCTCAGGTACGTCACGGGCATAATGCGCGACACCGCCGATCCCAACTACCGGCGCAGTCTTCACGGCATCGTTGCCGAGCTCGCACGCCTCACCGGGTGGACGTACTTCGACGCACGGCAGTACAACACGGCACAGGGCTACTTCACCGAGTCGCTTCGGTTCGCACGGGAGATCGACGACCGCCCGTTCATCGCCAACGTGCTGGCCTGTCTCAGTCTCCAGTCGACGGGCCTTCCCCCGCGGAAGTGGACACGCGTTCGGGGTTGTCATGCGGCTAGCGTGAGCCTAGCGGACTCCTGTCGGTGCCGGCGTTCGAAGTCC
>NZ_JBFBOC010000028.1:0-87676 GCF_040685975.1 Kitasatospora sp. NPDC086791
GGAACACGGCGGAGGGGCCGACGGTGATCACCGTCGGCCCCTCCGCCGTGTTCCGGGCCGCAGCGGGCCGGGGGCCGGGAGGCCGGTGGGAACGACGAAGGGCCGGCGCCCACACCGTGGACACCGGCCCCGAGGCCTCGTGAACTGCTCCGCACTACTCCGCGGGCTCGCCCGCACGCCTGCGCTTGAACCACAGCGCCGCACCGCCGGCCGCCACCACCAGGCCGCCCCCGACGGCCAGCAGCCCCGCGTCGGGGCCCATCGACTCGCCGAGCACCGGCTGCGCCGCCGCCGGCTCCGGGGCGATCAGCGGATCCGGCTCGGCCACCGGGTCGGCGTGCGCCACCGCACCGCTCGACAGCAGCACCCCGGCCGCCCCCAGCGCACCGGCCGTGCCGACCCTCCGCCCGAACTGTTTCAGCCGGACCCCCCGGGTCCGCCGCAGTGGGCGGACCGGCCCCAAACTCCGCATCGAGAACTCCCCAGGACTCGTTCGCGTACCGGACCGACGCTATCCGATCCCGCACAGACTTCTCACACGGATTCAGGTTTGGCCGGTCAAGCGTTGTACGACTGTTGCGTACCCGGCGCGCCCTGTTGACGGACGCTCAGGAGTTGTACGTGCCCTGGGCCCGTTCCAGCCCCTCGGACAGCAGCGCCTCCACCGCGTCCGCCGAGCGGTCCACGAACCAGTCCAGTTCCTTGCGCTCGGTCGAGGAGAAGTCCTTCAGCACGAAGTCCGCGACCTCCATCCGGCCCGGCGGGCGGCCGATCCCGCAGCGCACCCGGTGGTACTCGGGGCCCAGCGACTTGGTGATCGACTTCAGCCCGTTGTGGCCGTTGTCCCCGCCGCCCAGCTTCAGCCGCAGCGCCGCGTAGTCGATGTCCAGCTCGTCGTGGACCGCGATCAGCGCGGCGGCCGGCACCTTGTAGAAGTCGCGCAGCGCCGTCACCGGCCCGCCGGAGAGGTTCATGAAGGACATCGGCTTGGCCAGCACCACCCGCTTGCCCGCCAGCCGTCCCTCGGCCACCTGCGCCCGGCTCTTGTGCGCCTTGAACTTGGCGCCCATCCGCTGCGCCAGCAGGTCCACCACCATGAACCCGATGTTGTGCCGGTTCCGGGCGTACTGCTCACCCGGGTTGCCCAGCCCCACCACCAGCCAGGGGCCCTCGTACTCGTCCGCCATAGCGCCCTCACTCCTCGCCTTCACGCTCGACGTCATCATCCCGGACACACCGCTGCCCCGGCCGCTCCAGCGGGAGCGACCGGGGCAGCGGTCTCAGCTGTTCAGCGGCGAGGCTCAGGCCTCGGCGCCCTCGGCCTCGGCGGCCTCGTCCTCGGCCGGGGCGGCCTGGGCGCCGATGACCTGCAGCACGACGGCGTCGGCCTCGACGGCCAGGGCGACGCCGGCCGGCAGGACGATGTCCTTGGCGTGGATCGAGGCACCGGCCTCCAGGCCCTCGACCGAGACGGTGACGGACTCGGGCAGGTGGGTGGCCTCGGCCTCGATCGGCAGGGCGTTCAGCACGTGCTCGAGCAGGTTGCCGCCGGGGGCCAGCTCGCCCTCGGTGTGGACCGGGATCTCGACGGTGACCTTCTCGCCACGCTTGACCAGCAGCAGGTCGACGTGCTCGATGCTGCGCTTGATGGCCTCGCGCTGGACGGCCTTCGGCAGCACGTACTCGTCCTTGCCCTCGATCGGCACGACCAGCAGGGCGTTCGGGGTCTTCAGGGCCATCATCAGGTCGTGGCCGGGCAGGTTCAGGTGGACCGGGGCGTGGCCGTGGCCGTAGACGACACCGGGGACGAAGCCGGCGCGGCGGGCACGACGGGCGGCACCCTTGCCGAACTCGGTACGGGTCTCAGCGGCAAGACGGATCTCGGACACGACTGCACTCCTCGTGGAAATGGCGCGGGGGTGCAGGCAACGCGAAAAACCGCCGGGACCACACCCTCAGTACGTTCGGGGGTCACTCGGCGGCAACGGCCTGCCGGCGGACGGGGATCCGCCACCGGCAGCGCGTCGATCACGGAGCGGGCGCCCGTCGAGCAGGCACACGGCATCCCTCGCCGAGCAGTTTCACGAGTCTAACCGCTCCCACCGCCTGGCGCGAAATCGGCGACGGCCCCGGTCCGTCGGGACCGGGGCCGCCTGCGCGGGCTTCGTCAGTGCACGCCCTCGAAGAGGCTGGTGACCGAGCCCTCCTCGAAGACCTCGCGGATCGCGGCCGCGATCGACGGGGCGATGGACAGCGTGGTGATCTTGTCCAGCTGGAGCTGCGCCGGGGTGGGCAGCGTGTTGGTGAACACGAACTCGCTGACCCGCGAGTTCTTCAGCCGGTCCGCGGCCGGGCCGGAGAGCACGCCGTGGGTGGCGGCCACCAGGACGTCCGCGGCGCCGTTCTCGAACAGCGCGTCGGCCGCGGCGCAGATCGTGCCGGCGGTGTCGATCATGTCGTCGACCAGGACGCAGACCCGGTCCTTGACGTCACCGACCACGTCGGCCGACAGGATGGTGTTGGCCTGGGTGATGTCGCGGCGCTTGTGGATGATCGCCAGCGGGGCGTCCAGGCGGTCGCACCACTGGTCGGCCACCTTCACCCGGCCGGCGTCCGGCGAGACGACGGTCAGCTTGGAGCGGTCCACCTTCTCGCCGATGTAGTCGGCCAGCAGCGGCAGCGCGAAGAGGTGGTCGACCGGGCCGTCGAAGAAGCCCTGGATCTGCGCGGTGTGCAGGTCCACGGCCATCAGGCGGTCGGCACCGGCCTGGCGCAGCAGGTCGGCGACCAGCCGGGCCGAGATGGGCTCGCGGCCGAGGTGCTTCTTGTCCTGGCGGGCGTAGCCGTAGAACGGCAGGATCGCGGTGATGCTCCTGGCGGAGGCCCGCTTCAGAGCGTCGATCATGATCAGCTGCTCCATGATCCACTGGTTGATGGGAGCCGTGTGGCTCTGCATCACGAAGCAGTCCGCACCGCGGGCCGACTCCAGGAAGCGGACGTAGATCTCGCCGTTGGCGAAGTCCAGGGCCTTGGTGGGCACCAGCTCGGTGCCGAGCGCCTCGGCCACCTCCCTCGCCAGCTCCGGGTGGGCACGGCCGGAGAAGAGCTTCAGCTTCTTCTCACCCGACGTCGTGATCCCGCTCACTGCACCGTCTCCTCGCGTTGCGGACGCTGAATCCTCGACCCGTTGCGGGCAGGCGAGGCCCACGCGCGGTACGGGGTCGGGGAATTGTCGGTACGCCTGGACACGGGCGGTAAGCCCAGTGGCGCACGTATGTCCCCAAGGTTACGCGCCCGCGCAGGAACCGTCCGCCCCGGGACCGCACCCCGGGCTCCCGCCCGGTGCGTCAGGCTCCCCCGGCCCCGTCCGTCGCGGCCTTCGCGGCCTGCGCCGACGCGGTCCCCGGGCGCTTGCGCTCGACCCAGCCCTCGATGTTGCGCTGGTGCGCGCGGCTCACGCCGAGCGCGCCCGCCGGGACGTCGGCGGTGATCACCGAGCCGGCGGCGGTGTAAGCGCCGTCACCGACGGTCACCGGGGCGATGAACATGTTGTCCGAGCCGGTGCGGCAGTGCGCGCCGATGACGGTGCGGTGCTTGTTCACACCGTCGTAGTTCACGGTCACCGAGGCCGCGCCGACGTTGGTGCCCTCACCGATCGTGGCGTCGCCGATGTACGACAGGTGCGGCACCTTGGCGCCCTCGCCGAGCTCGGAGTTCTTGACCTCGACGTAGGTGCCGACCTTCGCCTTGCGGGCCAGCTTCGCGCCCGGCCGCAGGTAGGCGTACGGGCCGGCGGTGGCCAGCTCGCCGATCTCGGCGCGGTCGGCCGTGGTGTTGCTCACCCGGGCGCCGGCGCCGACCAGGGTGTCCTTCAGGGTCGAGTTCGGGCCGACCTCGCAGCCCTCGGCCAGGTGGGTGGCGCCCTGCAGCTGGGTGTTGGGCAGCACCACGGCGTCCGGCTCGTAGGTGACCTGCACGTCGATCCAGGTGGTCGTCGGGTCCACCACGGTGACGCCCTCGCGCATCGCCCGCTCCAGCAGGCGGTCGTTCAGCAGCCGACGGGCCTGTGCCAGCTGGACCCGGTCGTTGATGCCCAGGATGTCCCGGTGGTCCTCGGCGACGACGGCGCCCACCCGGTGGCCGGCCTTGCGCAGGATCTCCAGGGTGTCGGTCAGGTACTCCTCGCCCTGCGAGTTGTCCGTGGTGAGTTCGGCCAGCGCCTTGACCAGCAGGTCGGCGTCGAAGGCGAAGACGCCCGAGTTGATCTCGGCGATCGTGCGCTGGATGTCGGTGGCGTCCCGCTCCTCGACGATCGAGGCGACCGTGCCGTCCTCGTCGCGCAGGATCCGGCCGTAGCCGAAGGGCTCCGGGACGACGGCGGTCAGCACGGTGACGCCGTTGCGCTGGGCCGTGTGGGCGTCCGCCAGCCGGCGCAGGGTCGCCCCGGTCAGCAGCGGCGAGTCGCCGGCGGTGACGATGACCGTGCCGTTCAGCACCGCACCGTCCGCGGCCAGCGCCTCCAGCGCCGTCCGGACCGCGTGCCCGGTGCCGTTCTGCTGCTCCTGCACCGCGGTCCGCACCGCCGGGTAGTGCGCGGTGAGGTGCTCCTGCACCTGCTCGCGCTGGTGCCCGACGACCACCACCAGCTGCTCCGGCGTCAGTTCCCCGGCCGCCGCGACCGCGTGACCCACCAGCGACCGCCCGCACACCTCGTGCAGCACCTTGGGCAGCTTGTTCGACTTCATCCGGGTCCCGCCACCGGCGGCGAGCACGACAACGGCGGCAAGCGAATTGGCACCCATGCGGGGAGGCTCCTCGGTAGGTTCACAGAGAGGGCAGAGCGGGCCCGGCCGGGACCCAGGCCGGTCGCCATATGCACAGTCCGCCGAGCAGCACCGACAATACCGGCGCGGGGGAAGACGCCCGAACCAGAGGCGTGCAAAGGCTCCGCCGCTAGGATTCGAACCCAGACAAAGGCCTCCAAAGGGCCCTGTGCTGCCATTACACCACGGCGGACAGTCGTGTCAGACCCTACCCGAGCGGACCCCGCCGTGGGTATCGACTTGCACCGATCCGCAAGGCTCCGATTCCCGCTCCCTTGGCGAACTCCCCGGGCCTCCGGTTCATCCATCCAGTCGGGTGAATTCACTCAAGCGCCGCGCGGCAGCGTGTTCCCCGGGACACGGAGCGCAACCTACGATGCCGTAGGTTACGCCGACGTAGGCTCCGCTTCTCTCCCGTTCCGGGACGCCGCAAAGGGACGCCCATGACCATCCAGGCAGGCGAGGCGCGCGCGGGGACCACCGCGTCCCGCACTCCTTCTCCCGATCCCGATACCGCTGCCGATACCGCTCCCGACGACACCGCGCCCGACACCGCGCCTGACACCGCGGCCACACGACTGTCCGCCACCCGTGGCGGGGAGAAGCAGGGCCCGGCCGAGCGGGTCGCGCTCGGACTGTTCATCCTCGTGCCGTTCGCCGCCCTGCTGGCCGCCGTACCGGTGGCCTGGGGCTGGGGGCTGGGGTGGACGGACGTCGCGATCACCGTCTCCCTGTACTTCCTGACCTGCCACGGCATCACCGTCGGCTACCACCGCTACTTCACCCACAGCGCCTTCAAGGCCGGCCGCCCGATGCGCCTCGCCCTGGCGATCGCCGGGAGCCTCGCCGTCGAGGGCCCGCTGGTGCGCTGGGTCGCCGACCACCGCAAGCACCACCGGTTCAGCGACAAGGAGGGCGACCCGCACTCGCCCTGGCGCTACGGGGAGAGCGTCCCGGCGCTGATGAAGGGCCTCTGGTGGGCGCACATGGGCTGGATGTTCGACGAGGAGCAGACCTCGCAGCTCAGGTACGCCCCGGACCTGATCCGCGACCCGGCCATACGGCGGATCTCCCGGCTGTTCTGGCTCTGGACCACGATCTCGCTGACGATCCCCCCGCTGATCGGCGGCCTGGTGACGCTGTCCTGGACGGGCGCGCTGTCCGCCTTCTTCTGGGGTTCGCTGGTCCGGGTGGCGCTGCTGCACCACGTCACCTGGTCGATCAACTCGATCTGCCACGCCGTCGGCCGGCGCCCGTTCCGCTCCCGGGACCGCTCCGGCAACGTCTGGTGGCTCGCGGTGCTCTCCTGCGGCGAGTCCTGGCACAACCTGCACCACGCCGACCCGACCGCGGCCCGGCACGGGGTGCTGCGCGGGCAGATCGACTCCTCGGCCCGGCTGATCCGCTGGTTCGAGCTGGCCGGCTGGGTCCGGGACGTCCGCTGGCCGGACGGGCAGCGGATCGCCGCCCGCCGCGCCGCATGAGGCGGCGCTTCCAGCATGATGTAGGGGTGAACGGGAGCAGCGCAGACACCACAGGCGGTCACCACAGCACGCGGACGGACGCGGCGCCCGCTGCGGCGTCGGCCCGTCCGCGGGCCGCTGCACCGACGGGCGGAACCGCCGGCGGGGCCGCGGACCGGGGCACCGGGGGCCCGGCCCCGCGCCGCCGGGGCGGCCGGGTCCGGATGACCGGCAAGCAGCGCCGCGAGCAGCTGCTGGAGATCGGCCGGACGGTCTTCGCGGAGCGCGGCTACGACGGCACCTCGGTGGAGGAGATCGCCGAGCGCGCCGGGGTGTCGAAGCCCGTCGTGTACGAGCACTTCGGCGGCAAGGAGGGGCTGTACGCGGTGGTGGTGGACCGCGAGATGCAGCTGCTGCTGGACATGGTGACGGGGGCGCTGACCGGCGGGCACTCGCGCGAGCTGCTGGAGCAGGCGGCCTTCGCACTGATGGACTACATCGACACCTCGACGGACGGCTTCCGGATCCTGGTCCGGGACTCGCCGGTGGCCCAGTCGACGGGCACCTTCGCCTCGCTGATCAGCGACATCGCGACCCAGGTGGAGGACATCCTGGGCCTGGAATTCAAGTCGCGCGGTTTCGACGCGCGGCTGGCGCCGATGTACTCGCAGATGCTGGTCGGGATGGTCGCGCTGACCGGGCAGTGGTGGCTGGAGGTCCGCAAGCCGGACAAGGCGACGGTGGCGGCGCACCTGGTGAACCTCGCCTGGCACGGGCTGGAGGGCCTGGAGCGGCACCCGAAGCTGGTCGGCGACCGCCAGGGCTGAGCCCGACGCCCGCCGACGCCTGCCTACGCTCGCCGGGGCCCTGCCGCCCCTGATCGCTACTGCCTGATCCCCACCGCGAAGATCCGCCGGAACGGGAAGACCGTTCCGGCCGGCCCGGCCGGGTAGGCCTCGCGCAGCAGCCGCCCGTACTCGGCGAGGAAGGCGGCCCGGTCGGCCGGATCGGCGAGCCGGGTCAGGACGGGGCGCAGCGCGGTGCCCTTGACCCACTCCAGGACCGGGTCCGGCCCCGGGAGCGCGGTCAGGTAGGTGGTCTCCCAGACGTCCGGCAGGCAGCCGGCGGCGGCGAGGGCGTCGAGGTAGCGCTCGGGCGGGTGGACACCGGGGCGGACGGCGTCCTCGCCGAGCCGACCGCGCCAGCGGGGGCTGCGGCGCAGGTCGGCGAGCAGGGCGTGGCTGGGGGCGTCGAAGTTGCCGGGGACCTGGAAGGCGACGGCGCCGCCGGGGTTCACGGCGGCGGCCCAGCGCTGGACGAGGTCGAGGTGGCCGCCGGCCCGTCCCTGCTCGGGCCCGTCCGGGTTCAACCACTGCAGGGTCGCGTTGGAGACGATGAGGTCGGGGCGGGCCGGGGCCGGGTCGTGGTCGCGGGCGTCGGCGAGCAGGTAGTCGGCGGTGGGCTCGCCCTCGGTACGGGCGGTGGCGAGCATCGGGGCGGAGTTGTCGACGCCGGTGAGGCGTGCGTGCGGCCAGCGTTCGCGCAGGACGGCGGTGGAGTTGCCGGGGCCGCAGCCGATGTCGAGGATCGTCTCCTCGCCGGGGTGCGGAAGGGCGGGGACGCGGGCGAGCAGATCGCGCAGCGGGCGGGTTCGTTCGTCAGCGAAGCGCAGGTACTGGGTCGGGTCCCAGACGGGGTCGGTCATGGTCCACCTCAAAAGTATCTCGACGTCAAGATATCTCGATATAGCCTCGCTGGCACATTTCTCGATGTCAAGAGACTTCACATCGACACATCCACCGATACACTGATCGTCATGGAGGACGAGGTCGACAGGCTGGTCGCAGCGTGGCGCCGGGAGCGCCCCGACCTCGACGTGGAGCCGCTGGAGGTGCTCAGCCGGGTCAGCCGGCTCGCCCGGCACCTGGACCGCGCCCGCCGCACCGCCTTCGCCGAGCACGGCCTGGAGCCCTGGGAGTTCGACGTCCTGACCGCCCTGCGGCGGGCCGGCTCCCCGTACCAGCTCTCCCCCGGCCAGCTGCTCACCCAGACCCTGGTCACCTCCGGCACCATGACCAACCGGATCGACCGGCTCACCGGCAAGGGCCTGGTCAAGCGGCTGCCCGACCCGGACGACCGGCGCGGCGTGCTGGTCCGGCTCACCGACGACGGCCGCGACCGCGCCGACCAGGCGCTCGCCGGACTCCTCACGCACGAACGCGAACTGCTCGCCCAGCTCACCTCCGGTCAGCAGAGCGAACTCGCCACGCTGCTGCGGCTGCTGGTCGCCCCGTTCGACAACATCCCGGGCTGAACCCCGGCCGTCACGACGCCTCGGCCGTCCTGGCCGCAGGACCGGCCACGCGTCCTCGGCGGCCGGGCGTCCTTCGGCGACCCGGCGTCCTTCGGCGGCCCGGCGTCAGGAGCGCTCGACGGTGGCCGCCACCGACGGCGGCGGTGGCGCGGCCGGCTCGGCGGGGCTGACCCCGGCCCGGCGGGCGACCGCGACGGCGGCCAGCGTGGAGTGCACCCCGAGCTTGCCGAGCACGTTCTGCATGTGGGTCCGGACGGTGTGCGGCGACAGGTAGAGCCGCTCCGCGACGGCCTGCCGGCCCAGGCCCGCGACCATGCAGCGCAGGATCTGCTTCTCCCGCGGGGTCAGGGTGTCCACCAGCCGCTCGCTCTCGGTGCGGTCCCGCCGGGCGGTGGTGAGTTCGCGGATCACCCCGGTGAGCAGCGCGGGCGGCAGGTGCGTCTCGTCCCGCAGCACGCCCCGGACCACGGCGAGCAGCCGGGCCAGTGAACTCTCCTTGGCCACCCAGCCGGTGGCACCGGCGTGCAGGGCGCGAGCGGCACGGTGCGGGTCGTCGGCGGTGGCCAGGACGACGGCGCGCAGCCCGGGGTGGGCCCGGCGCAGACGGGCCAGCAGGGTGATGCCGTCGGGCGGTACGGCGGCGGGTCTGAGCTGGTCGGCCCGGAGCGGGTCCGCCACCGGCCGGGCGCCGCCGAGCGGTGCGCCCGGCACCGCGGACGATAACGGGGCCGACATCGGCGACACCGGCGACGACAGGGGCGACGACAGCGCGGAAGGCGCCCCGGGCGGTACGGCCGGGCGTCGCGGCGGCGGTACCGGCGGGACCGCCCGGCGCCGGGCCTCCTCGGCGGACTCCGGAGCGGGCCGTCTGCGGACCGTCGGCGGAGCCGCCCCCGGCGGTCCGACCGCTCCGCCCCCGCCGGCCCCGAGGTCGGCGTCGATCAGTGCCACGTCGTAGGCCCGGCCCTCGGCGGCGGCGCGCTCCAGCGCCCGCTCGGCGGCGGCCGCGCTGCCGGCCGCGCCCACCTCCACGTCGGGCTCGGCGGCGAGCGCCGCAGCCAGTGCTTCGGCGAAGATCCGGTGGTCGTCGACCACCAGGACGCGCATCCGCCCCATCGTCCCTCCCCCTGCTCAGACCGCCCGAGCCCGGGAGCGGGGACCGGCCCGGCGTCCGCGTTCCGGACCCGCCGTTCCGCCCGCCCACCGGTGGCCGGTGGAAAGGCGCCGGCCCCCACCGGTACCGGACTCAGGGTACGGGGTCGGGAAACGCCCTCGTGGCGATTTGGTGAAGTTTCGTCAGGCGGTGCGTGAGTGGCCGGACTTACGCCCTCCGGCCGGTGCGCGGCCGCCGTGCGCGCGTGCCCACGGCGGCCCGCAGGGGGCCACGGGGCCGGTGGGCCCCGACGGGACTACCGGCCGTTCTTCTCCAGGGTGAACTGCCAGGCGTCGGCGACGATGTCGTCCAGGTTCGGGCGGCGCGGGGTCCAGCCCAGCGCCTCGTGGGCGCGGGCGGCCGAGGCCACCAGCACCGCCGGGTCACCGGCGCGACGGCCGGCGACCTGCACCGGGATCTCCCGGCCGGTGACGCGCTTGACCGACTCGATCACCTCCCGCACCGAGAAGCCGCTGCCGTTGCCCAGGTTGCAGATCAGGTGCTCGCCCGGCTTGGCGGCGGCCAGCGCCAGCAGGTGGGCCTCGGCCAGGTCCGCGACGTGGATGTAGTCGCGGATGCAGGTGCCGTCCGGGGTCGGGTAGTCGTCGCCGTACACCGCGATGTGCGGGCGCTGCCCGAGCGCGGCCTGGAAGACCAGCGGGATCAGGTGCGACTCGGGGTCGTGCCGCTCGCCGTACGCGCCGTACGCTCCGGCCACGTTGAAGTAGCGCAGCGAGACGGCGGCCAGGCCGTGCGCGACGGCCTCGCTGGTGATCAGGTGGTCCACGGCGAGCTTGGTGGCGCCGTAGGTGTTGGTCGGGGCGGTCCGGGCGGTCTCCGCGATCGGCACGGCCTCCGGCTCGCCGTAGGTGGCGGCGGTGGAGGAGAACACGAGCTTGCGCACGCCCGCCGCGCGCATCGCGCTGATCAGCTCCAGCGAGCCGGCCACGTTGTTGCGCCAGTACTTCTCCGGGTCCACGACCGACTCGCCGACCTGCGAGGAGGCGGCGAAGTGCAGCACGCCCTCGAAGGAGCCGTCCAGCACCTTGCCGGCCTCCTGGATCCGGCCCTCGACGAACTCGGCGCCGGCCGGGACGCCCTCCCGGAAACCGGTCGAGAGGTCGTCCAGGACGGTCACCTGGTGCCCCGCCTCCAGCAGGTGGGCGGCCACCACACTGCCGACGTAGCCGGCGCCACCCGTGACCAGGTACTTACTCATGTTGCGACCTCCAGCGGGCGATGGTCCGACCGGTCGGCGGGGCCATCGACGGAATGCGTACGACTGCGGCCATTCTCCCAACCCACCGGAGTGCTCCGGACCACGCGGGTGACAGCTCGCAGGCTCTTCACCAAGTCCTCAGCCCCCGGCCATCCTGCCCGTGCGCCGCCGCCGGTCCGGCGCCTTCACCGGGGCCTCGCGAAGACCTTCGCGGATGCCGCTCCCGGCACCCTCAGCCGCCGGACATCCGCTCCAGCAGGCCGGTGCGCGCCGCCACCGCGGCCGCCTCCAGACGGGTCCGCGCGCCGAGCTTCATCAGCACCCGCTGGACGTGCGTCCGGGCGGTGCTGGCGGCGATCCGCATCCCGGCGGCGATCGCCGCGGTGTCCTCGCCGTCCGCGATCCGGGCCAGCACCTGCACCTCACGCCGGGTCAGCAGCCGCAGCAGCCGAACGGCCTCGTCGTCCGGTTCGGCGGCCGGGCGCAGCAGTTGGTCGAAGGCCCCGCGCAGGATGTCCACCGCGACCGCGGCCTCGCCCGCCCTGGCCCGTCCGATGGCCCGCTCGACCACCTCGATCCGCTCGTCGCTGGGCACGTAGCCCGCCGCGCCGGCCGCGAACGCCCCTGCCACGCCCCGCAGTTCGCCCACCGGCCCGAGCACGATCACGGCCACCTCGGGCCGCTCCCGGCGGATCCGGCGCAGCCCGTCGAAGGCACCCGACTCCCCCGGTGCGGCCACTCCCAGCAGGCACACCTCGGGCCGCCGTCCGGCCACCAGGTCGGCGGCAACACCGGCCGGGGAACCGACCGCGAGCACGCGGTGGCCGCGGAGCTGGAGCGCGGTGGCCAGCGCCTCGGCCAACAGCCGGTGGTCGTCCACCACCACGAGTCGAACGCCCATGACACCTCCCGGTCGGGGTCCGGCTCGCGTCCGCACCCCTCGGGCGGAAGGCCGATGACGCACCATCACAGCGCATTCCGTACCCGACTCGCCAGCCCGCCAGCGCGTCGGCCCGTGGCGGGCCGGCCGGTCGCGCATCGATCGGTCGCGCATCGGCCGTCAGCTGCCCGTCGTCAGCGGAAACGCGAAAGACCCCCGCCGCGAGGCGGGGGTCTTCCAGTTGAGCCCCCATGCGGAATCGAACCGCAGACCTTCTCCTTACCATGGAGACGCTCTACCGACTGAGCTATAGGGGCTTGCCGGGTTTTCACCGGGCCGGTCGAACAAGGAAGACATTACACGGCCGTCGGGCCGGAAGGGAAATCGGTCCCACCCGGGCGGCCGTCCACCCCCTCCGGCGGCGTCAGTCCTCGGCGTGCGCCGCGTCGAACTCCTCGCGGGCCGCCACCATCCGCCCGGCGCGGTGCTCGGTCCACCGGCCGAGCGGCGCGACCAGGTCGGCCAGCTCGCGGCCGAGTGGCAACAGGTCGTAGACCACGCGCGGCGGCGTCTCGGGGAAGACCGTGCGGAGCACCAGGCCGCTGCGTTCCAGGTTGCGCAGCGACTGGGTGAGCATCTTGCGGCTGACCCCGCCGATCCCGCGCTGGAGCTCGGAGAAGCGTTGCGGCCCGCAGAGGGCGAGGCTCATCAGGATCAGCAGTGACCACTTGTCGGCCAGCTCGGCGAACACCTCGCGGCTGGGGCAGAGCCGGGCGAAGACGTCATAGCCCTGCTCCGCCGAGCCCTCCGGCTGTCCGGTCGGCTCCTCGCGCTGTCCCGCCCGGGCCCTGGTCGCTTCCTCGGTCGTCATGCCGTCCAGGGTAGCCCCGCAGTCTCCAATCCATCCTTGGTAACCAATAGAGACCTGGTCTATATTGGAGACCGCGACGGACCGGGGCCGCCTCACCGCGTCCTGCCCCCGGTCCGTCTCCCTGCCCCCGATCCGCCCCACGCCTGCGGGCCGGCCTCCGCCGCCCCGCGCCCGTCCTCTCCCTGGAGTGCCCGCATGACCGCCGTCCGTCCGACCGTCGCCCTCGCCTACCACTCCGGCTACGGCCACACCGCCGTGATCGCCGAGGCCGTCGCCCGCGGAGCCGCCGCCGCGGGTGCCGAGGTCGTCACGATCGCCGTCGACACCATCACCGACGAGCAGTGGGCCCAGCTGGACGCCGCCGACGCGATCGTCTTCGGCTCCCCCACCTACATGGGCACCGCCTCGGGCGCCTTCCACGTCTTCGCCGAGGCCAGCAGCAAGCGCTGGTTCACCGACGCCTGGAAGGACAAGGTCGCCGCCGGCTTCACCAACTCCGCCTCCAAGAGCGGCGACAAGGCCGGCACCCTCGGCTTCTTCCAGACCCTCGCCGCCCAGCACGGCATGAACTGGGTCAACCTCGGCCTCAAGCCCGGCTGGAACGCCACCACCGCCTCCGAGAACGACCTCAACCGCCTCGGCTTCTTCAGCGGCGCCGCCGCCTCCTCGCCGTCCGACGCCGGCCCGGAGGCCGTCCACAAGGCCGACATCGCGACCGCCGAGCACCTCGGCGAGCGCGTCGCCCGGCACACCGCCGTGGTGCTGGCCGGCCGCGCCGCCCTGGTCGGCTGACCCGGGCCCCTCACGCGCCTACGCCAACGCCACGCGCCTACGCCGCCGGATCCGCCCCCAGCAGGGGCGCCCGGCGGCGTCCGGCGTCCACCGCCCCGAGCTCGGCGCCGGCGGTCTCCGGCAGCAGCCGCAGACACCCCAGGGCCAGCGCGCCCAACCCCGCCAGGTACCAGCCCGCCGGCTGCGCCGTCCCGTACGCCTCGGTCAGCCGGGTCGCCACCAGCGGCGTCGTCGCACCGCCGATCACGCCGCCCAGGTTGTACGTCAACGCGGCGCCCGTGTAGCGCACCCGGGTCGGGAACAGCTCCGGCAGGAACGCCGCCACCGGCCCGAACATGCAGCCCAGCGCCACCATCGCGCCCGCCAGCGCGAGGAACATCAGCGGCCGGCTCACCGTCTCCACCAGCGGGAACAGCACCAGCGACCAGCCCGCGGCGAGGGCCGTCGCCCACCACAGCGTCCGCCGCCGCCCCCATCGGTCACTGCGCGAGGCGCTCAGCCACACCGTCACCGCCATGCCCACCGCACCGACCAGCAGCATCGTCAGCACCAGCGTGCTCGCCACCCCCAGCCCCGAGGTCGCGTAGGCCAGCGCGTACGTCGTCGTCAGGTAGAACAGCGCGTACCCCACGGTGATCGCCCCGCCGCCCGCCAGCACCGGACGCCAGTGCTCACGCAGCACTTCCAGCACCGGAGCCCGCTCCCCGCGCCCGGCCGAGCGGAACAGCGGGGACTCCTCGATCCCCAGCCGCACGAACAGCCCCACCGCGACCAGCACGAACGAGGCCAGGAACGGCACCCGCCAGCCCCACGCGCGGAACGCCCCTTCGTCCAGCGCGAGTTGAAGCGCCAGGAACACCCCGTTCGCCAGCACGAACCCGATCGTCGGCCCGAGCTGCAGGAACCCGCCGTACCGCCCCCGCCGCCCGGCCGGCGCGTTCTCGGCGATCAACAGCGCCGCCCCACCCCACTCCCCGCCCAACCCCACGCCCTGGCACACCCGCAACGCCACCAGCACCACCGGCGCCCACCACCCCCAGGCCGCGAACCCCGGCAACACCCCCACCACCGCCGTCGCCAGCCCCATCAGCAGCAACGACACCACCAGCGTCGCCTTCCGCCCCACCCGGTCCCCGAAGTGCCCGAACACCACCGCCCCCAACGGCCGGGCCAGGAACGCCACCGCGTACACCGAGAACGCCGCCAACAACGCCCCCACCGACCCCAGCCCGGGAAAGAACACCGGCCCGAACACCAACGCGGCCGCCGTCCCGTAGAGGAAAAAGTCGTAGAACTCGATCGCCGTCCCGATCAGCGCCGCAGCCGCCGCCCGCCGCAACTGCCCTGCCCGCCAAGCACCGTCCGCATCCATACCACCACCCTCACCACCGGGCCCCCACCCCCACCAGCCCCCACCCGAGTGACCCCGGCGCACTCCCACGCCCCCACACCCGCACCGCACTCCCACGAGCCCCGGACCCGTACGTCGAACATCCCCCCGGAGCTAAGCCGCCCCCCTCCGCCGCCGCACCACGACGAACACCACCCCCGCCAGCAGCACCAGCCCGGCCACCACACCACCGACGATCGGCAACGTGCTGCTCGACCCGGACGCCGCATCAGCCTTCGGCTGCACCGGCGGCGCGCCCACGACTCCGCCAACCGGGCTCTCCGTGGGGCTCGGCACCGACGACGTAGGGGCGGGCGGACTCACAGACCTGGACGGACTCGCGGACGGGGAAGGCTCCGTCACCGGAACCGGAGACACATCCGCTGCGCCAGGATCCCCTGGATCAGTCAGGGCGATCCGGGGCCGTACCGCGCCGTAGCCGACGTCATTGTTTCGCGCGGATCCGTCATTCGGCTTGCCCGACGTACTGATAAGGACTCGCAAAATTTGATTTGCAGACCAATCCTTGTGAACAGCCCAAACCAGGGCCGCCGATGCAGAGACCAAAGCAGCAGCATCAGACGTTCCATGACTCTGGCAATATCCGGTATCGGCCGCGCAGGCGGCAACGATATCCATTCCAGGTGCGGCAAGGATCACCTGCGGACCCTGCTCGGATTCATCAGTCGCAACTACGTCGCGATCGACAGCTCCAACCCCAACGACATTGGGCAACCCGCCGGGATAGGAAACCGGGTTCCCAGCCTTGGCCTGGTTTCCGACACTGGCCACAACCAGCGCCCCCCTGGCCCTCGCCTGCGCGAAGATGCGGTTCAGCTTCTCCACATCCTCCGAAGAGAACCTGGCCGCGTCCATGCCCTGCGAGATATTGATGACCTTCGCGCCCTGATCAACCGCAAAGCTGACTGCCTGGCCGATCTGGTCAAAAAAGTCGGACGGGAGAGCTGCCGACACAGAGCCATTATTGATCTTTAGCGGAAGAATCTTGGCTGCGGGAGCCAGGCCGTAAGCACCTGTCCCCCCGCCGCTCTTGCCGGTTCCGGCAATCAGGCTCGCCATCTCCGTACCGTGCCCGTCGACATAGGCCCCTACGCCCCCGGTGCCGCCACTGAAGTCCTTCCCCGGAAGGAATTGCCCGGCCAGATCGGGATGGTCCAGCTTGAAGCCGCCGTCGATGACGGCAACCGTGATTCCCTGCCCCTTGGAGATCTTCCACATCTCTGACGCGTGCATCGCGTCCAGATGCCACTGCTTCTCACGAATCGATCCATCCGCGACCGCTGGCGATGCAATCGGGCCGGCTACGACTCCCGCCGCCAGAAGCGCAGCAGTGGCCCGCCAACGCACTCGCACGTTCGTCCGCCCCATCACAACTCCTCGTCGTTTTCTCCACTAACCCGGAACTCGGGCCCGGAACAGGCATGCCCGGCCACTGGAAAGGCCCAGTGGCCGGGCAGTCGTTGCCGTCCTACTCACTCAACCACGTCTGGGTTGCTGTGCGGCGTGTCGCTGGTCCAGGTCTCCTCGTCCTCGTGGAGGTAGTCCGCCCGCTTGCGCTTGTCACGCCCGTTTCGTCCACCGTGGCCCGCCGCTCCGGGGGCCATCATGCCGTTCTGGCCTGACCGGGCCCCGCCTTCGGCGGCGCCCGCTGCGGCGGCCCGATTACGCAGGCCCGTACCGCCCGGAGTGAACTCCCCACCGGCGGCCGGTCCCTTACGGCCGCCGACCATGCCACCCGGAGTCGAGGTCAGGCCCCGGCCCCCGCGCACGCCGCCGCCTCCCGAGCCACCGACACCGTGGCCGCCCATACCGGGGTGTATGCCACCCGCACCGCCGGGCAGTCCGGCCCGACCGGCCTGGGCCTCGCGGGAGCCGAAGACCGTTCCGCTGGGCAAGCCCGGAGTGCCACTGGACTTACCCGGCACCGTGCCGCCGCCGAACGGGACCGTACGGGCCTGAATCGAGCCGCCACCCTTGCCGGGCAGGTAACCGCTGCCGTTTCTCTTGGCCGGGGCCGAACCGCCGCCGCCCCCGACCGGGAAGCCGATGGGTCCGCCTCCTGGGAAGCCGGGCATCCCCGAAGTCCCACCTGGGACGCCGGGCAGGCCAGGACCAACCGGGCTACCACCTGGACCGTTCACCGGCAGGCCGCCACCAGAACCGGAGGGGCCGGTTTGCCCCGGCAGGGTCGGCAAGGTCGGAGAGCTGTTGAGGTCGGTTCCGGGACGGTTGGTCGGGCCGGTCGGCGAGGTCACGGAGCCCGGGTCTTGCGGCGCAGGCGGCAGTTGACCGCCGCCGTGCGGAGGAACCGGGCCAGTGTGACCAGAGCTGGGTGGCTCCTGCCAGTTGGTTCCCGGGTCTCGGGCCGCCACGGAACCGCCGCCGTAGTTACCTACGGACGGACTGTGGCTCTCCCCGACACTGCCCCCACCTACGCGAGGAGCGCGCAGGGAACCTGCGTAACCTCCGTTTCCTCTGTCCCCAGGGATCGCCGTGGAGTCATTCTGGTTCGATGGCGCAGGCGTCCCCGGCAACACCACGTTGTCGCCGAGCCCGTTCAATGTCGTCGCCGCCGCCGTGTACGCCTGCCCCAGCTTCTCCATCTGGTGGATGGCTTCCTGGTGCGCCATGTAGAGCTCGCGCGCGCCTGCCATCGCCTCCGTTTCGGAGACCCATGTATCGGGGTTGGCGCGCTTCATGGCCGTGTCGATCTCAGCATTGGTGGGCCCGCTGCCGTCCGGCTTGATGGAGACCAGCTGCAGCCGCTGGATCACCTGAGGGTCGGGCTTCTGAGTCTTGCGATCGTTCACCCACCTGAGGGCATCCGGCGGCACGGGCGGCATGCCTGACTTGACACTGCTGAGTACCTCACCGGCCTGGTGCATGGCATCGCCGGCGCCCGAGGAGTACTTGCCCAGCAACTCGGCCGACTGCTGCAGGTTTTTGGCCCACGTCTTGAAGTTCTCAGCCGCCGGGCCTTCCCAGACAATGTTGCCGAGGTGCGACTTGAGTGCCGCACTCAGCTCGTTCAGAACCCGACCGGCCTGCCCGAGCTGATTACCACGGCTCAGCACCAACGTGGGATTGGTGTCCTTGACCATGTCGTAGAGCTTCTGATGTTCGATGGCGTCGAACTTCGTCTCGCCTGCCAATGCCTACTCCCCGTCTCCCGTACGTTCTTCCCCCGAGCCTCGATCAGAGGCTGCTGCCGCCTCGCCTCGGTCCGGGCACGTTCGTCCCCGCCGGCGTGGTGACGCCCGTACTCGTCGCGATCGCCTTCTGTGCGGCCGTCGTATGGTCCTCGTTCGTCTGGTAGCCGCCCGCCGTCCGCGAGACCGCGTCCTTCATCGCCGTGATCTGGGACAGGAAATCCTTGTGGAGTTGGACGAGTTCCGCGTGAACCTTGCCGTAGGCGGTCGTGAGGTCCGTGGCCTCGACGAACGTCGCACTCGCGAAGTCCTTGCCCTGGAGCTTCTGCTCCTGCATGTTGTACGGCGCGGCCGCGGACCCCTCCATCGTTTGGAGCAGGGCCTCGACCTTCTTCGCGAAGACCGTGAGCGTGTCGATCTCGACCTGGACGTTCTGACCGCCGAAGGCGGTCACCAGGTCCTGGGCACTTGAGTACGTCTGCGACTCACTGATGGTGGGGCCGTACATCTTCGGGTTGGCGGGCAACGTGTACGTATCGCCGCCGGCCGGTTTGGCCCCCGCCGGACTCGTTCCTGTGCCCGGGCTCCCCGCGCCCGGCGCGCTGGTGTCTCCCACAGCAGTTCACCTCTCCCCCGTACGAGCGGCCGCTCCGGGAAACCCCGGGGACTCCGCTCCGCAACACACCGTCAACTTCTCGGCCGTACCGTCCTGGTCGGCGAACCGACCGCCCCGCGGGCGGTTTTCGCCTCCGTCATCGTAGCCATCGCCCCTGTCGGACCGGCAGGGCCCTTGGGCCGCCTGTACGCGATCGGTACGAACCTGACATGCACAGCGAGGCGCGCGGGCCGCTGGGTAGACTGCCCCGGTACGCCCCATCTGCCGCGCAATGTCGCACAGCAGCGACCCCAGGCCGCAGAACGGACGTGTCCGCATGAGTTCTCCGAAGGTCACCCCCTGGTGGGCCCGCGCCGTGCGGCCCGCGCGGCCACCGTTGCCGTGGGCGCTGATGGTGCGGGCGGCGGCGGGGATGGCGGTGCCGTTGGCGGCGGGGCTGTGGGTGGGCCGGCTGGATCTGGGGGTGTTCGCCGGGCTCGGGGCGATGCACGCGACGATGAACGACCGGGTCGAGCCGTCGCGGTTGCGGGTGGTCCGGATCGGGACCGCGGTGTTCGCGTCCGCGCTCGGCATGCTGGTCGGCACCGCGCTCCAGTCCGCCGGTGTCGGCGCGCTCGCCCTGGGCGCCGCGCTGACGCTGACCGCCTTCGTGTCCGGTGCGCTGAGTGCGACGGGTCCGCGGGGGTCGGCGGCCGGGATGCTGCTGCTGGTGTCGGCCGCGCTGGGGAGCGGGATGCCGTTGCCGGGGCCGTGGTGGGCGGCGGCACCGATGATGCTGGCCGGGGCCGGGTTCGTGGTGTTGCTCGGGCTGCCGGCGGGGGTGCCCGACCGGCCGGCGGCCGATCCGCGGTACCGGGCGCTGGCCGCCGCGTACGAGGCGCTCGGCCGCACCCTGGCCGATCTGGGCACGGCGCGGGCCGCCGATTCGCGCCAGGTGCTGACGGCCCGTCTGAACCAGGTCCAGGACGTCCTGGCCGGGACGGGGCCGGCGAGCCGCGGGTACGAGGCCGCCCTCGCCGCCACCGAGGCGGCGACCGGCCTGCTGTGGGCCCGGCGCCCGGTGCCGCCGGAGGTCGCGGAGGTGCCGTACCGGCTGGCGGCGGCGGTGCGGCAGGGCGGTGGCGAGGTCGCCGTCCCCGACTGGCGGCCGGACACGCCGTCCCGGCAGGCCTTGGACGTGGCCCTGCGTGCCGCCACCGACACGGTGGCCGGCCGGGAGACGCGGCTCGGTACCGCGCCGGCGCCTCCGCCCGATCCGTGGCGGCTGCGGGCGCGACTGCTGTCCCGGCCGTCGGTGCGGTACGGGCTGCGCGTCGCGCTGTGCGTGGCGGTGGGCTCGGCGGTGACCGCCAACTACCCTCTCAGCAAGAGCTATTGGGTGCCGATGACGATCGCCTTCGTGCTGAAGCCGGACCTCGGCTCGGTGTTCCTGCGGGCGGTGAGCCGGTCGGTGGGCACGGTGCTCGGGGTGGCCGTGACGGCGGCGCTGGTCACGGCGACCACCGAGCGGTGGGCGCTGACGGCGATGGCGGCGCTCTGCGTGGCCCTGCTGCCGTACGCCACGGCGGCGCACTACGGGCTGAACACCGTCGTGATGACGCCGATGGCGCTGGTCCTGCTCCAACTCGGCGGCCAGAGCAGCGCGTCGGAGTTCTGGCCCCGGGTGCTGGACACCGTCCTGGCCAGTTCGATCGTCCTGCTCTTCGGGTACCTGTTGTGGCCGGAGCGTCCGCGCCACCGGATCGAGCCCCGGCTGGTCGAGGCGGCGACGGCGCTGCGGGCCTACCTCGACGCGGTGACCGCCGGGCCGGCCGACCGCGCCGAGGTGTGGCTCCGCCGTTCGGCGTACCGGTCACTGGCGGACGCCCGCCAGGAGGTGCGGCAGGGGCTGGCCGAACCGCCGCCCACCGGGCGGCTGGCCGAGCGGTGGCTGCCGGCGACGGCGGCGCTGGAACGGCTGGGCGGCGCGGTGGCGGCGTTCGCGGCGCAGATCCGGTACGGCGGCCGGGTGCCGGACCCGGCCGAGGTGGACCGGGTCCGCCGGGCGCTGGACGAGCTGACCGCCGCCGCCCGTGCGCACCGCCCGCCGACCACACCGGCGGACCGTCCGACCGCGCCGCACGACCCCACGCACAGTGCGCTGGGCCGTGCGGCGGACGAACTCGAAACGCTCCTCGCGAGCGGCTGAGCGGCTGAGCGGCTGAGCGGTGAGCCGACAAACGGCCAAGTGGCTGAGCGGACAAACGGCCTAACAGCCACAGCCCCGGCCCGGACTCAGGCCCCGACCCGGACTCAGGCCCAGGCCCGGACTCAGACCTGCTCGGCCAGCTCCAGCCAGCTCATCTCCAGCTCCTCCTTCTCGTCCCGCACCCCGCGCAGCTGCGCGTCCAGCTCCGCGACCTTGGAGAAGTCGGCGGCGTGCTCGGCGAGTTGGGCGTGCAGCTTGGACTCCTTCTCGTCCAGCTTGGCGATCTGCCGCTCCAGCTTCTGCATCTCCTTCTTGGCGGCCCGCAGGTCCCCGCCGGACAGCCCGGCAGCGGCGGCGTCCCCGGCCGCCGACGACGACGCCGTCGGAGCGGCGGCGGCCGGAACGGCTGCGGCGGCCATCCGCGCGCGCCGCTCCAGGTACTCGTCCACGCCGTTCGGCAGCATCCGCATCTTCTTGTCGCCGAGCAGCGCGTGGACGACGTCGGTCGTCCGCTCGATGAAGAAGCGGTCGTGGCTGATCACGACCATCGAGCCGGGCCAGCCGTCGAGCAGGTCCTCCAGCTGGTTGAGCGTCTCGATGTCCAGGTCGTTGGTCGGCTCGTCGAGGAACAGCACGTTGGGCTCGTCCATCAGCAGCCGCAGCAGCTGGAGGCGACGGCGCTCGCCGCCGGACAGGTCGCCGACCGGCGTCCACTGCTTGTCCTTGCCGAAGCCGAACTGCTCGCACAGCTGGCCGGCGCTCATCTCGCGGCCCTTGCCGAGGTCGACCCGGGAGCGGACCTGCTCGACGGCCTGCAGCACCCGGGTCGTCGGCTCCAGCTCGGCGACCTCCTGCGACAGGTAGGCCAGCCGGACGGTCTTGCCGACCTTGATGACGCCCGACGCGGGCTGCACGTCGCCCTCGCTCGCGTAGGCGTCGCGCATGGCGCGCAGCAGCGAGGTCTTGCCGGCGCCGTTGACGCCGAGCAGGCCGATCCGGTCGCCGGGGCCGAGCTGCCAGGTGAGGTTCTCCAGCAGCAGCTTCGGGCCGGCCTTGACGGTCACGCCCTCCAGGTCGAAGACGGTCTTGCCCAGCCGCGCGTTGGCGAACTTCATCAGCTCGGACTTGTCGCGCGGGTCGGGCACGTCGGCGATCAGCGCGTTGGCCGCCTCGATCCGGTAGCGCGGCTTGGAGGTGCGGGCGGGGGCGCCGCGACGCAGCCAGGCGAGCTCCTTGCGGGCGAGGTTCTGGCGCTTCTGCTCCTCGACGGCCTCGATCCGGGAGCGCTCGGCGCGGGCGAAGACGTAGTCGGAGTAGCCGCCCTCGTACTCGTGCACCTCGCCGTGCTGGACGTCCCACATCCGGGTGCAGACCTGGTCGAGGAACCAGCGGTCGTGGGTGACGCAGACCAGCGCGGAGCGGCGCTTCTGCAGGTGTTCGGCGAGCCAGTTGATGCCCTCGACGTCGAGGTGGTTGGTGGGCTCGTCCAGGACGATCAGGTCGGGCGAGCCGAGCAGCAGCTTGGCGAGGGCGATCCGGCGGCGCTCGCCACCGGAGAGCGGGCCGATGACGGTGTCGAGGCCGTCGGCGAAGCCGGGCAGGTCGAGGCCGCCGAAGAGGCCCTCGATGATGTCGCGGATCCGGGCGTCGCCGAGCCACTCGTGGTCGGCCCGGTCGGCGATCACCTCGTGCCGGATGGTGGCTTCGGGGTCGAGCGAGTCGTGCTGGGTGAGGACGGCGAGCTGGAGGCCGCCGGAGTGGGTGATCCGACCGCTGTCGGGCTCCTCCAGCTTGGCGAGCATCCGGATCAGGGTGGTCTTGCCGTCGCCGTTGCGGCCGACGACGCCGATCCGGTCGCCCTCGCTGACGCCGAGGCTGACCGCGTCCAGCAGGGTGCGGGTGCCGTAGACCTTCGTGACGGACTCGATGGTGGCGAGGTTGACGGCCACGTGTGCTGCGCTCCTGGGTTCGGCGGTCGCGGGGCGGCGCACCGCCCCTGGCTCGGGTGACCCCGATCTCCCCAGCCTAATGGGCCCGCAGCGACGCCCTCACCGCGCTGCTCCTGCCGCGACGGCGACGCCCGCACCCCGTCGCCGGAGCGGCACCCGGAACCCGCCCCGCTACTGCGGCAGCACGGAGGCCCCCGGCACCGGCCCGTACGTCACGTGCGCCGTCCGGCAGGTGCCGGAGGCCCGCAGCGCCTCGGCGACGGCGGCGGCCGCGTCCGCGTCCTTGGCGAGGAAGGCGCAGGTGGGCCCGGAGCCGGAGACCAGGGCCCCGAGCGCGCCCGCTTCGGTGCCGGCCCGCAGGGTGTCCGCGAGCGAGGGGCGCAGCGAGAGCGCGGCGGGCTGGAGGTCGTTGGCGAGCGCCTCGGCCAGGGCGACGGCGTCGCCCTCGGCGAGCGCGGCGAGCAGGGCCCGGTCGGCGTCGGGGGTGGGGACGTCGGTGTCGCTGGAGCCGGTGCCGGCCTGGTCGCGCAGCCGGTCGCACTCGCGGAAGACGGCGGGGGTGGACAGGCCGCCGTCGGCGACCGCGAAGACCCAGTGGAAGGTACCGCCGACGGCCAGCGGTTCCAGGATCTCGCCCCGGCCGCGGCCCAGCGCGACCCCGCCGAGCAGGGCGAACGGCACGTCCGACCCCAGCTCCGCGGCGAGCTCCAGCAGGGTTTCGAGCGGGGTGTCCAGCTGCCACAGCGCGTCGCAGGCGACCAGCGCGGCGGCGCCGTCGGCGCTGCCGCCGGCCATGCCGCCGGCCACCGGGATGGCCTTGGCGATGTGCAGGTGCACGCCGGGGTCGGCGATGCCGTGGTGGGCGGCGAGCAGCCGGGCGGCGCGGGCGGCGAGGTTGCTGTCGTCCAGCGGGACGGCGGCGGCGTCCGGCCCGGAGCAGGTCAGCGTGACGCCCTCGCCGGGGGTGGCGGTGACCTCGTCGCCGAGGGCGACGGCGAAGAACACGTTGGCCAGGTCGTGGAAGCCGTCGGCGCGCAGTCCGCCGACCCCGAGCTGGACGTTGACCTTCGCCGGTACCCGTACGGTGATCACTCGTTCCCAGCCTTCGGCTTGTGCTCGGCGATCGCGGCGAACTGTTCCACCGTCAGCATCTCGCCGCGCAGCTTGTGGTCGATCCCGGCGCCGGCGAGCGCCTGCTCGGCAGCGGCGGGGGAGCCGGCCCAGCCGGCCAGTGCGGCACGCAGGGTCTTGCGCCGCTGGGCGAACGCGGCGTCGACCACCGCGAACACCTCCTCGCGGCTGGCGCTGGTCTTCGGCGGCTCGCGGCGGATGAGCGAGACCAGCCCGGAGTCGACGTTGGGGGCGGGCCAGAACACGTTCCGGCCGATGGCGCCGGCCCGCTTCACGTCCGCGTACCAGTTGGCCTTGACCGACGGGACGCCGTAGACCTTGTTGCCCGGCTTGGCGGCGAGCCGGTCGGCGACCTCGCTCTGCACCATCACCAGGGTCCGCTCGATGCTGGGGAAGGTCGCCAGCATGTGCAGCAGGACGGGCACGGCCACGTTGTACGGGAGGTTGGCGACGAGCGCGGTGGGCGCCGGCCCGGGCAACTCGGTGACCTCCATGGCGTCGCTGAACACCAGGTCGAAGGCGTCGGCCTTGCCCGGCATCCGGGCCGCGACGGTGTCCGGCAGGTGCTGGGCGAGCACCGGGTCGATCTCGACCGCCGTGACGTGCCGCGCCACCTCCAGCAGCGCGAGGGTCAGCGAGCCGAGCCCCGGCCCGACCTCCACCACCGCGTCCTGCTCCGTCACGTCGGCGGCCCGGACGATCCGACGCACGGTGTTGCCGTCGATGACGAAGTTCTGCCCGCGCTGCTTGGTCGGCTTCACGCCGAACGCGGCCGCCAGCTCCCGGATGTCGGCGGCGCCCAGCAGGTGGCTGTCAGGGGTGGGGTCGGTGGTGCTCACGCGCCAAGGATACGGGCGTACGGGCCGGCGTCCGGACGCGCCGGCCCGGACGGCGGCAACCGGCGCCGCCCGGCACGAACCCCGACGGCCGCACCCGGCGCCCGGCCCGGACTCCGCCGACCCACCACCCCTCAGTACCCGAAGGCCCGCGCCGTGTTCTCCGCGATGGCCGCCGACAGCTCGTCCTCGTGCAGCCCCAGGGTGGCCGCCATCGACCGCACCGTGACCGGGATCAGGTACGGGGCGTTGGGTCGGCCGCGGTAGGGGTGCGGGGTGAGGAAGGGGGCGTCGGTCTCGACCAGGATCCGGTCGAGCGGGGTGGCGAGCAGCGCGTCCCGCAGCGGCTGGTTGGCCTTGAAGGTGACCGGGCCGGCGAAAGAGAGGTACCAGCCGTGCTCGGCGCAGGTCTTGGCCATCTCGGCGTCGCCGGAGTAGCAGTGGAAGACGGTCCGTTCCGGGGCGCCCTCCGCCAGCAGGACGGCGATGACGTCCTCGTGGGCGTCCCGGTCGTGGATGACCAGGGCCTTGCCGTGCCGCTTGGCCATCTCGATGTGGCGGCGGAACGACTCCTTCTGGATCTCCACGCCCTCCGGCCCGGTGCGGAAGTAGTCCAAGCCGGTCTCGCCGACGGCCCGCACCTGGGGCAGCGCGGCGAGCCGGTCGATCTCGGCGAGCGCCTCGTCCAGCGCGGCGGCGCCGCCGGCCTTCCGCTGCTGCCCGGACCAGCCGTCCGCGTCACCGAGGAAGATCCGCGGCGCCTCGTTCGGGTGCAGGGCGACGGCCGCGTGCACCTGCTCGTACTGGGCCGCCAGTTCGGCGGCCCAGCGCGAGCCGGGCACGTCGCAGCCCACCTGGACCACCGTGGTGACCCCGACCGAGGCGGCCCGGGCCAGGCCTTCGGCCGGGGTGCCGGACTGCATGTCGAGGTGGGTGTGCGAGTCGGCCACCGCCACTGCCAGGGGTTCCGGCAGCGGCGGCGGGGTCGACCGGGCGTCGTCCTTGGCGGCCACGTCAGGCGGCCGGCTTCTCTTCGAGGCGCGGGAACAGGATCTCGCCCTTGGTGACGGTGGCACCGGCGGGCAGCCGGCCCCAGTCGGCGACGGTGGCGATGGTCTGCGCGGACAGCGCGCCCAGCCCGGCGGCGTCGGCGCCCAGCGAGTCCCACAGCTTCTCGGCGGTGGACGGCATCACCGGGTTGAGCAGGACGGCGGTGGCGCGCAGCGACTCGGCGGCGGTGTAGAGGATGGTCGCGAGGCGCGCCCGGCCCTCCGCCGAGTCGTCCTTGGCGACCTTCCAGGGCTCCTGCTCGGTGATGTAGCCGTTGACCTGCTTGACGAACTCGAAGATCGCCGCGAGGCCGCCGGCGAAGTCCAGCTCCTCGCCGATCTTGCGGTCGGCCGTCCCGACGGCCTTGGCCAGCCCGTCGGCGACGGCCTGCTCGGCCTCGCCCGGGGCGGCGGCGGCCGGCAGCACCCCGTCGAAGTACTTGCCGACCATCGCGGCGACCCGGGAGGCCAGGTTGCCGAAGTCGTTGGCGAGCTCGGAGGTGTAGCGGGCGGTGAAGTCCTCCCAGGAGAACGAGCCGTCCGTGCCGAACGGGATCGCCCGCAGGAAGTAGTAGCGGTACGCGTCCACGCCGAAGTGCGAGGTCAGGTCGGTGGGCGCGATGCCGGTCAGGTTGGACTTGGACATCTTCTCGCCGCCGACCATCAGCCAGCCGTTGGCCACGACCCGCTTGGGCAGCGGCAGCCCGGCGGCCATCAGCATGGCGGGCCAGATGACGGCGTGGAAGCGGAGGATGTCCTTGCCGACCAGGTGGACGGAGGCGGGCCACAGCTCGGCGAAGCGCTCCGGGTCGCTGCCGTAGCCGGCCGCGGTGATGTAGTTCTGCAGCGCGTCGACCCACACGTAGAGGACGTGCTTCTCGTCCCAGGGCAGCGGGACGCCCCAGTTGAAGGTGGAGCGGGAGATCGAGAGGTCCTGCAGGCCCTGCTCGACGAAGCGCAGCACCTCGTTGCGGGCGGTCTCGGGGGCGATGAAGCCGGGGTTCTCGGCGTAGAACTCCAGCAGCTTCTCGCCGTAGGCCGACAGGCGGAAGAAGTAGTTCTCCTCCTCCAGCCACTCCACCGGCTTCTTGTGGATCGGGCAGAGCTTCTCGTCCTCGGTCGCGCCGTCGAGCAGCTCGTTCGGGAGCTTGTACTCCTCGCAGCCGACGCAGTACGGGCCGGAGTAGCCGCCCTTGTAGATCTCGCCCTTGTCGTACAGGTCCTGGACGAATTCCTGCACGCGGTCGGTGTGGCGCTGCTGGGTGGTGCGGATGAAGTCGTCGTTGGCGATCTCCAGGTGCTCCCAGAGCGGCTTCCAGGCCTCCTCGACCAGCTTGTCGCACCACTCCTGCGGGCTGACGCCGTTCGCCTCGGCGGTCCGCATGATCTTTTGACCGTGCTCGTCGGTACCGGTCAGGTACCACACCTTCTCGCCGCGCTGGCGGTGCCAGCGGGTGAGGACGTCGCCCGCCACGGTGGTGTACGCGTGGCCCAGGTGGGGGCGATCGTTGACGTAGTAGATCGGGGTGGATACGTAGTACGCCGGGGCGCTCGCCCCGGTGGTGCTGTGGTCTGCAGTGGCCGCCATGGTCGGAAAGCTTAGTCGGGCACGCGCACCGCCCTCGACCGAGTTGTTCCCCGGCCGGGGGCGGCCCTTCCCGCGTCCTCCCGCGTCTTCCCGCGTCCGCCCGCGTCCGCCCCGGCGTCAGCCCAGCAGCCGCGACCAGAACCGGGCCCAGCGCCCGCGCGGCTCGGCGGCCCCGGACGCCGGGAGCGGCCCGGCCGGCTCGGCGTGCATCGAGAAGCCGGGGGCGTGGTGCACGGACTGTTCGGCGGAGGACACCCGGCCCTCGCGCATGATCCGGACGGTGTGGCCACCGCATCCGGGGCAGGTCGGCTTGAGCAGCGGGGACGGCACCCGGACGCCGTTGGCGTGGTACTCGAACACGACGTGCCCGTCCTTGGCCGCGTGGTGCTCGATGTCGTACGCCTGCTCCCAGCCGTACCCGCAGCGCAGGCAGGCGAAGGAGTAGGCCTCCCGTACGGTCTCGACGGGAGTGTGCCCGCGGCCGGTCAGGCCGGCGGTGCTCAGTGCGTTGCCACTGCGGGGGCTACCGACGATCTCGCTCATAGCCGTCTCCCAGCGCCCGCCGGGCGCTCGCCCGGCTGGGTCTTTCCATTCCAGGAAATGCCCGGACCGCCTCGGCCGATGCCCCGCTTGTGAAGAATTGGATGCGGGTTGGGAAGCCCTATACGAAGGGCCTCCCGACGACTGCGAACCGCGACCGAAACTTCAGCTCAGTGGGTGTTTACCGGGGCCTTCCCTCCAAGGTACGACTACCGGTGCGCAACGCAACCCCCGGAATTCACCCCTTTTTCGGCGCCGCGTCCGGCCCTTCCTTCTCGGCCGCCACCGCCTTGGCCGCCACGACCGCGTCGAAGACCTCTCGCTTGGGCAGCGAGAGTTCGACCGCGACCGCCGCGATGGCCTCCTTGCGCCGCTCCCCCGCCTCCTCGCGCACGGCCACCAGCCGGGCCAGCTCGGCCGGGGTCAGCTCCTGCGGCGCGGCCGGCGGGGCGCCCGCGACGACGACGGTGATCTCGCCCTTGACGCCGTCGGCCGCCCAGGCCGCCAGCTCGCCGATCGGTCCGCGCTTGACCTCCTCGTAGGTCTTGGTGAGCTCGCGGCAGACGGCGGCGGGGCGCTCCGGCCCGAACGCCGCGGCCATCGCGGCCAGCGCCTCGGCGATCCGGTGCGGCGCCTCGAAGAAGACCATGGTGCGCGGTTCGGCGGCGATCGAGGCGAGCTGCCGGGCCCGGTCGCCGGTCTTGCGCGGCAGGAAGCCCTCGAAGGTGAAGCGGTCGACCGGCAGGCCGGACAGCGCGAGCGCGGTGAGCACCGCGGACGGCCCGGGCACCGCGGTGACCTTGACGTCGGCCTCGACGGCCGCGGCGACCAGCCGGTAGCCGGGGTCGGAGACCGAGGGCATGCCGGCGTCGGTGACCAGCAGCACCCGGGCGCCGCCGCGCAGCGCCTCGACCAGTTCGGGGGTGCGGCCGACCTCATTGCCCTCGAAGTACGAGACGACGCGGCCGGCCGGGGTCACCCCGAGCGCCTGGGTGAGCCGGCGCAGCCGCCGGGTGTCCTCCGCCGCGATGACGTCCGCCGTGGCCAGTTCGTGGACCAGTCGGGGCGGGGCGTCCGAGACGTCGCCGATGGGGGTGCCTGCGAGAACGAGTACTCCTGTCACGGGCCCCATCCTTCCAGCTGCCGCCGCGCGGGGCTTTTGGTGACGATTCGGTCAGCTTCCGAGGGAGCGGACACGCGTACGAGGAGCGCCCCTACGATGTGGCGGATGAACGGCGACACGGCGGCGCAGACGCCCACTGGTACGGACCACTCCGCGTGGGGCGGCGCCGGCGTGCCGTCACCGCGCCCGCCGGAGTCCGCCGCCGCCCTCGCCGTGGCCCCCACCGGCCCCTCCCCCGTCACGCCCCCCACGCCCCCCACCTGGCGCGAGCGCCTGGCCGGCCACGGCTACCTCGCCCGCCCGACGGCACCGCTGGCCGAGCGCCTGGTGCCGCCGATGCCGGACGGCCCCCGGGTGACCCCGCGCGACGTGCCGCAGTCGCCGCTGCTGCTGCGCCTGGGCGTCTCGCTGCCGCAGGGCCTGTGGTTCTTCCTGTGCCGCTGGTCGGGCTGGCTGGGCCCGGTCGCGGTGGCGGTGTTCGCCGGGATCCTGCGCTTCACGAACCTCGGCCAGCCGCACGCGATCATCTTCGACGAGACGTACTACGCCAAGGACGCCTACGCGCTCTGGCACGGCGGCTACGAGATCAGCTGGCCGGAAGACGCCAACACGACGATCATGACGCCCGGCGCGGCCGTCCCGTACCGGGCGACGCCCTCGTACGTGGTCCACCCGCCGGTGGGCAAGTGGATCATCGGCGCGGGTGAGCAGCTGTTCGGCATGAACCCCTTCGGCTGGCGCTTCGCGGTGGCCCTGCTCGGCACCCTGTCGGTGCTGATGCTGGCCCGGATCGCCCGCCGGATGTTCCGCTCGACCCTGCTGGGTTGCGTGGCCGGCCTGCTGCTCGCGGTGGACGGCCTGCACCTGGTGCTCAGCCGGGCCGCCCTGCTGGACCTGGTGGTGATGTTCTGGATCGTCGCCGCCTTCGGTTTCCTGCTGCTGGACCGCGACCGCACCCGGGGCCTGCTCGCCGAGCGGCTGGGCGGGGTCGAGGATCCGGAGCTCGCCCAGCGGCTGGGCCTGGGCTGGCGCCCGTACCGGATCGCGGCCGGCGTCTGCATCGGCCTGACCTGCGCCACCAAGTGGAGCGGCCTGTACGTGCTGGCCGCCTTCGGCCTGATGACGGTGCTCTGGGACGTCGGCGCCCGCCGTCTGGCCGGCGCCCGGCGCCCGTTCCGGGCGGTGCTCGCCCGGGACGTGGCGCCCGCCTTCGGCTCCGTCGTCGTGCTCCCGATCGTGGTCTACGTCGCGTCCTGGTGGGGCTGGTTCGCCAGCAGCAACGCCCCGGGCAAGGGCGGCTGGGGCCGGGACTGGGCGGTCGGCCGGGACACCGACTACCCGTGGATACCCGAGGGCCTGCGCGCCCTGTGGCACTACCACACCACGGTCTACGAGTTCCACACCCACCTGAGCGACCCGCACACCTACCAGTCCAACCCGTGGTCCTGGCTGGTGCTGGGCCGGCCGGTCTCCTTCTACTACGAGTCCCCCAAGCAGGGCCAGGCCGGCTGCACCGTCGCCGACTGCGCCCGCGAGGTGCTGGGCATCGGCACCCCGCTGCTGTGGTGGACGGCCGTGGTGGCCCTGGTCTACTGCCTGTGGCGCTGGGCGTTCCGGCGGGACTGGCGGGCCGGCGCGCTGCTGTGCGGCCTGGCCGCCGGCTACCTCCCGTGGTTCGCCTACCAGCAGCGGACGATCTTCCTCTTCTACGCGGTGGTCTTCGTCCCGTTCCTGGCGCTCGCGGTGACGATGCTGATCGGCGCCCTGATCGGCCCGCCCAGCGCCTCCCGGGACCGCCGGATCATCGGCTCCGCCGCGGCCGGCCTGCTGGTGCTGCTGATCGTCTGGAACTTCCTGTTCTTCTTCCCGCTGTTCACCGGCCAGACCATCCCGCTGGACGACTGGCGCCGCCGGATGTGGTTCAACAGCTGGATCTGACGGCCGGGCCCGCCGCCGGGCCTCCCCTCCCGCGTCCCGGCGCGCGGCCGCCGCCCGCGCTCCGGCGCGCCCCCGCCCCCGGTCCGGCCCGCACCGTCTCCCCCGGTTCCGTCCGTATACGGTGCACGACACGTACCAGATCCGTCACAAGTCCCGGGCGTTTCGTCGGCGCACCGATTCCGGCTGCCTAGGGTGGGGGGCGTACCGCGTTTCCGGCCCCGGCCGGTTGCGCCCGGCCGCGAGACCCCTGGGGGACCTGCACCATGCGCAGTGGCGCGAAGATCGGCATCATCACCGGCGTGTCCATCGTCGTCCTCGCGGGCGGCGGCTACGCCGCGTACAGCCTGATGGGCGGCTCGGACTCCGGGTCCGGGGGCGCGAAGGCCCGTACGGTGGTCGCCGAGCCGCCCTCGGCCGATCAGGCGGCGGCCGGTGCGAAGGACTTCCTGGCGGCCTGGGCGGCCGGCGACATCGCCAAGGCCGCCTCGCTCACCGACGACCCGGCCGCGGCCACCACCGCGCTGACCGCCTTCAAGGACCAGGTGAAACCGAGCGCGCTGACCCTCACCCCGACCGGTCCGACCACCCAGCAGGTCTTCTCCGCCGCCACCGGCACCCCGGCCCCGGCCAAGCCCACCGCCGCGGCCTCCGCGACGCCCGCGGCCGGCACCCCGGGCGCCACCGACTCGCCGTCCGCCACCGCCACGCCCGGGCCCACCGGCACGCTGATGAGCTTCAAGGCCCGGGCCGAGTTCGAGGGCACCAGCCGGGCCTGGGACTACCAGGGCTTCCTCGGCGTCGTGAAGATGAGCGACAACACCCCGGCCGTGCACTGGGCGCCGTCGGTGCTCCACCCCCACCTGTCCGGCAACGAGACCATCGCCACCCAGCAGGTCTTCGCCCCGCCGTCCACCGTGGTCGACCGCAACGGCAAGCCGCTGCAGGGCGCCTCGCTCACCGCCGCGCTGATGAACACCGTGCAGGAGAACGCCCAGAAGCTGCTCCCGCCGGACCCGACCCGGGACCAGGACGCGGGCAAGGCCGTGGTGATCAGCGACCCGGCCGGCAAGGCCCCCTCCGACAAGCTGTTCACCATCGTCGAGCCGAAGCCCGGCAAGCCGTTCAAGGTGACCATCGACAACACCGTCCAGGCCGCCGCCGAGAAGGCGATGACCGACCTGGGCGGCAAGCCCGGCTCGGTCGTGGCGATCGAGCCGAGCACCGGCCAGGTGCTGGCCTTCGCCAACTCGCCCGCCAACGGCCAGAACCGGGCGTTCACCGGGCTGCTCGCGCCGGGTTCGACGATGAAGATCGTCACCTCGGCGGCGCTGCTGGAGGCCGGGATCAACCCGGACACCGTGGTGGCCTGCCCGGAGAAGAGCAGCAACGCGGTCGCGATCCCGAACGACTTCCCGGGCGCCTTCCCGAACAACACGCTCCAGCAGGACTTCATGGTGTCCTGCAACACGGCCTTCATCAACCAGGGCCTGACCAGCCTCAAGCCGGAGACGCTGTCCGGCACGGCCAAGGACCTGTTCGGCATCGGCCTGGAGTGGAAGACCGGCCTGCCGAACGCCGACGGCAAGGTGCCGGCGACGCCGGGCAGCAAGGACGAGCAGGCGATGAACTACATCGGCCAGGGCAAGGTCCAGATGAACCCGCTGGCCATCGCCTCGATCACCGCCACCGTGCAGAGCGGGGCGTTCAAGCAGCCCATCCTGGTGGCCGGTCTCCCGCAGCAGGCGGCGGCCCGCCAGATCTCGCCGGACGTCGCCGCCAAGCTGCGCGCGATGATGAACGCCACCGCCGTCGGCGGCACGGCCAAGGACGTGATGGCCGGGATCACCGACAACGCGGGCGCCAAGACCGGCTCCGCCGAGGTCCAGGGCGCGTCCACCACCAACAGCTGGTTCGCCGCCTTCCGCGGCAACATCGCGGTCGCCTCCGAGGTCCAGGGCGGCGGCCACGGCGTCGACGCGGCCGGCCCGGCGGTGGCCTCCATCCTGAAGGCCGCCGCCGGCCGCTAGGCCGCGCCCGCCGGACCCGTCGGCGGTCCCCCGGTCACGGGAGGCGCCGGCGCAGTGGACGTACCGGCAGCCCCCGTACGGAGCCCGCTCTCAGCCTCGCGGCAGGGCGGGCTCCGGCACGTCCGGCACCAGGCCGAGCGGGGCGGGGCGCCGACTGCTCCAGCGCCGGGCCGCCAGCCGGGGCCAGATCACCAGGACCACCGGCAGCGCCAGGTACCCGAACCGCCCGGCCGGGGCGAGCATGAAGGCGATCGCGAGCCCGGCGGCCAGCAGGTCGGCCGCGGCGATCGCGGAGACCGGCGGCCGGGCCAGCAGCCAGATCGCCACCCCGACCAGGGCGACGGTCATCAGGGCCAGCGAGATGGAGTGCCCGGTCGGCCCGAACCCGGCCAGCACCTTGCCGGGCAGCGGGCTGCCCGCCGGGGTGCGGATCGCGGTCAGCCCGAGCGGGAAGCGCACCACCTGCTCGCGCAGCGCGTCCGCCTGGGTCAGGGCGGCGGGCAGGATCACCGCCGCGCTCACCCCGATCCCGATCAGCGCGGTCCGGGCGGCGGGCCGGCGGCCGTACAGCCGCCAGAGCAGCAGGACGGCGACCGGCAGCGCGGGCCAGGCCGTCCACTTCAGGGTGCAGGCGAGGGCGAGCACCAATCCGGCGCCGACGGGGCGGTTCCGCTCGGCGAGCGCCATGGCGAGGCAGCAGACGCCGATCAGCGGCAGGTCCACCCCGCCGACCGCCAGGGCCAGCGCTATCAGCGGCGAGGCGGTGAGGACGGCCAGCGGCAGCAGCGGCGCGCGCGGGTCGCCGGTGCCGGGGTGGGCGGGCCGCAGCAGCCGCCAGGCGCCCAGCAGACAGGCGAAGAAGGTCAGCGCGAACCAGATCCGGGCGTCCCCGGCGACCCTGGTGAAGGCGGTGGAGTCGCCGAGCAACTGGCGCGGCAACCCGAACAGGGCCATCGCCGGCAGGTACGGGTTGTAGTCGGTGACCACCACCGGGTGCGGCAGGTAGGCGTCACCGGTGGTGAGCAGCAGGTGGGCCGAGCGTTCGACCACCATCACCTCGGACTGGTGGCGGCCGTGCAGGGCGAGCAGTCCGAGCGGCAGGAGCACGGCACCGACGAGGGCGACGGCGGCGGCGGTACGGGCGGCGAAGCGGCCCGGCAGGGTCAGGCAGAGCAGCCCGGCCAGGGCGTAGGCGGGGGCGGCGATCAGGCCCCACTGCCGCTGGTTGGGCAGGTCGGAGACGAGCGGGAAGGCGGCGGCCCAGCCGGCCGCGATCAGGCAGCCGAACAGCTGGACGGTTCGCGTCGAGGCGAGCCTGGCGGGATTCAGCCGATCGGGCGTGGGCGGAAAGGTGCTCTCGCCACGCTGGCGGGGGAACGGGCGGACCGAGAAGCCTCTCGGCGGTCGTCCTGGTCCGGACGACGTCTCGGTCGCGAAGGTCTGGGCCGGCGTTCTGCGGCGGCCGGTGAAGCGGCCGCGCGGGCGGGAGTAGCCGGGCGTGCGGGTGCTCACCATGGTGGAAGGTTATGGGTGCGGGCCCGGCCCTGTCGCCATGGCATGGGGCACTGGGCGTGCGACGACACGAAAAGGGCCGCCGGATGTCCTGTCGGTCGGCGGCCCTTCACGTCTGATTCGTCTCCGGGTCAGCCGGCGGTACGGTCGGCCGACGCGGCGTCCTGCGCGACCGGTACGGCGTCCTGCGCGACCGGCACGGCGTCCTGCGCGGCCCGCTCCAGCCGGGAGTGCTTGACGCTGTAGCCGAAGTAGACGACCACCGCGACGGCGAGGGCGATCCCGCCGGCCCGGAAGGTGTCGGCGTGCAGACCCTTGATCAGGTAGGCGCAGAAGACGATGCTCAGCACCGGCACGACCGGGTAGCCGGGCACCTTGAAGCCGCGCGGCAGGTCGGGCTGGGTGCGGCGCAGGACGATCACGCCGATCGAGACCACCGAGAAGGCGATGAGGGTGCCGAGGCTGGTGATGTCGGCCAGGACCCGCAGCGGGATGAAGGCGGCCAGTGCGCCCACGCCGAGGCCGACCACGATGGTGTTCCAGATCGGGGTGCCGGTGCGCGGGGAGAGCTCGGCGAAGCGCTTGGGCAGCAGGCCGTCGCGACCCATCGAGTACAGGATGCGGGTCTGGCCGTAGATCACCACGAGGGTGATGCTGAAGATCGAGACGATCGCGCCGACCGCGAAGACCATCGCGGGCCAGCTCTGGCCGGTGATGTCCTGGAGGATCTGGGCCAGGCCCGCCTCCTGGCCGTCGAACTTGGTCCAGGGCTGGGCGCCGATGCCGGCCAGGGCGACCAGGATGTAGAGCAGGGTCACCACGACCAGCGAGATGATGATCGCCATCGGCAGGGTGCGACGCGGGTTCTTGACCTCCTCACCGGCGGTGGACACGGCGTCCAGGCCGATGAAGGAGAAGAAGATGCTGGACGCGGCGACCTGCACGCCGCTGATGCCGAGCGGCATGAACGGGGTCATGTTGCCGGAGTGGAAGCCGGTGAGCGCGACGCCGATGAACATCAGCAGGATGACGATCTTGATCGCGACCATCGCCGCGTTGACCTTCACCGACTCGCTGACACCGCGGATCAGCAGGAAGCAGACCATCGCGACCAGCAGCAGCGCCGGCAGGTTGAACCAGTGGGTGCCGTCCGGTGCGCCGGACAGCGCCTCGGGGATCTTGAACCCGAACGCCAGGTCGAAGAACTTGTTCAGGTACTCGGCCCAGGTCACCGCGATCGCGGAGGCCGAGACGCCGTACTCCATCAGCAGGCAGATGCCGACGGCGAAGGCCACGCCCTCGCCGAGGGTGGCGTAGGCGTAGGAGTACGAGGAGCCGGAGACCGGGATCGCCGACGCCATCTCGGCGTAGCAGAGCGCGGTGAGTCCGGCGGTGACCGCGGCGATCACGAAGGACAGGATGACGGCCGGGCCGGCCGAGGGCACCGCGGTGTTCAGCACGAAGAAGATGCCGGTGCCGATGGTGGCGCCGATGCCGATCGAGGACAGCTGCCAGAGTCCGATCGAGCGGCGCAGGTGGATGCCGGAGCGACCGCCCTCCTCGGGCGCGCCGGCCGGAAGGGCGTCACGCCCCTCGCTCTCCGCGATCAGGGTCGAGACGGGCTTGCGTCGCAGCAGACGCGCACCGAGGGTGTTGCTGGCCAAAACTGCGGTCCTTCTAGGCGGGGGAGGGTGTCCTGGCGGCTGGTCGCCCAATGCCCCGAAGGGCGGCATTGTGGACCAACCGAACAAAGATGGGACAGTACCCGGCGAAAGCACCAGTGTCGCAAACGAACAGTACGGGTACGCGCATTGTCCACATCGGCACATATCGATGCACAAACCGGACACTTCGCAAACGGCGCATCTGCCATGGAGCGGCTAGAGCCCCAGCTCAGGGCCCGTCGCAGAGATCATCCGCCGAGCACCCGTTCCGTCCGGCCCGCTGAGGCCGGCCCGCGCACGCCTACCCACTCAGTCCGGCCCGTTCAGCCCGACCCCGCTCACTCCGGCCGCCGCCCCGCCAGCGCCACGACGCCCGCGCAGCCCGCGGCCAGCAGGGCGACGGCGAGCAGCAGTTCCACCCAGGGCACCGCGACCCGGCCGGTCCGGGCCGCCGCCACCAGCCCGCGCACCGCCGCGTTGGCCGGCGAGACCGGCACCACCAGCAGCAGCGCGGACAGCGTCAGCGCCACCGGGATCCCGTACGGCCCGCGGGTCAGCACCGGCCGGTCGGCCAGCGCCCCGGCCAGCACCCCGAGCAGCGCGCAGACCACCGAGGCCAGCAGCCCCGCCAACAGCGCCGCCCAGGTCTCCGGCCGCCCCGCCGCCCCCGGGTCGGCCACCGGCCCGCTGGTCCACCCCAGTGCCACCACCTGGCCCACCGCCAGCACCAGCGGGACCGTCAGCGCCGCCAGCAACGCGCCCAGGTGCACCCGGACCGGCCCCGCCACCGCGACCAGGCAGGCCCGCGAGGCCGACGGCTCCGCGGCCAGCACACCGCGGACGAACCAGGCGCTCACCGGCAGCAGCGCCCCCGCGCCCAGGCCGAGGCCGCCCAGCAGCGGGTCGCCCACCGTCACCCCGATCACCAGCAGCAGCACGTACGCCAGGAAGGGCGGCAGCCAGGCGTGCGAGCGCAGCAGCAGCTCCAGGTGGTACCGCGCCGTCGAACCGATCCGCCCCGTCACCGCTGCCCCTCGTCCGCCCCCGGCACCGCTGCCGCCTCCCCGTCCCCGCGCCGCCGGACCACCAGCACCCGGACCGCCGGGCGGCCCAGCAGCAAGCGGCGCAGCAACGCGTCCGAGTGCGCGGCCGACACGGTCAGCCGCACCGCGGTCCCGGCCAGGGCGGTGCGCTCCGGCGCCCCCGGCAGCCGGTCCGGAAGCGCAAGGCCGTCCGGGACGTCCACCTCGACCACCATCACCGGGCCGCCCGCCACCGACCCGGTCACCAGCCCCGCCGGCGCGTCCTCGACGGGCCGCAGCGCACCGTCCGCGCCGACCCGGTACGCAGCGCTGGTGAGCCCCTCCAGCCGGGCCGGGTCGTGGTCGACGAACAGCACCGTGCCACCCGCCGCCGCCCGCTCGGCGGCCGCTTCGTCCAGCACCGCCCGGGCCTCCGGGTCCAGCCCGGTCCAGGCCTCGTCCAGCAGCAGCACCCGGGCCTCGGCCATCAGCGCCTGCGCGACCGCGACCTTCTGGCAGGTGCCCTTGGACAGCCGGCTCAGCGGGGTGCCCGCCCGGTCCGCGATGCCGAACCGGTCCAGCCACTCCCCCGCCCGTCGCCGCGCCCGCTCCGCCGGCAGCCCGTGCACCCGGCCGACCCGCAGCAGGTACGAGGCGGCGTCGAACGGCAGCGCCGGCGGGAAGCGTTCGGGCACGTACGCCACCGGGCCGGGCCGCACCACCCGGCCCACGCTCGGCCGCTCGATCCCGGCGACCAGCCGCAGCAGCGTCGACTTGCCGCTCCCGTTCGCCCCCGCGATCCGCACCAACTCCCCGGGCCCGACGGCCAGATCGACCCCGCGCAGGATCCACGGCCCGCTCCGCCCGTACCGCTTGCCGACCGCCGCCAGCTCCATCGCTCCCCCGTTCCGCCCGCCGGGTACGAAGGCTATCCACCGCGCGTAAGACCGGCGTGAGCGCGGATTCCGCACCCCCGAGCCGGAGTTCGCGCCGGAGTTCGCCCGGAGCCGGTGGGTGCACGATCCGGTCTCGTTTCGCCATGGCGAACTGATGATCCCTAGGATCGGCCGGGTGACTACCGGACGACGACCACAGACCAGGCTCGGCAGCCTGCTGGCCGCCCTGGCGATAACGGGCGCCTCGCTGCTCCTCGGCCTGCCCGCCCACGCCGACGAACCATCAGCCGGCTCCCCCGCCCCCAAGGAGGCCCCCCGGGTCGACCTGATCCTGGACGTCAGCGGCTCCATGACGGCCACGGACATCCAGGGCAAGAGCCGCATCTCGGTGGCCCAGCAGTCTTTGAACGAGGTGATCGACGCACTGCCCGCGGAGACCGAGTTCGGCATCCGCACCCTGGGCGCGACCTACCCCGGCAACGACAAGGTCCAGGGCTGCCAGGACACCAAGCAGCTGTTCCCGGTCGGCAAGACCAACAAGGTCGAGGCCAAGACCGCCGTCGCCACCCTGCGGCCCACCGGCTGGACCCCGATCGGCCTGGCGCTGCGCGGAGCCGCCCAGGACCTCGGCAAGGGCGAGACCACCCGCCGGGTGGTGCTGATCACCGACGGCGAGGACACCTGCACCCCGCCCGACCCCTGTGACGTCGCCCGCGAACTCGCCTCCCAGGGCATCCACCTGGTCGTCGACACCCTCGGCCTGGCCCACGACGACAAGACCCGCCAGCAGCTTCTCTGCATCGCCAACGCGACCGGCGGCACCTACACCGACGTGCGCACCCAGGAGCAGCTCACCGACAAGGTGAAGCAGCTGGTCGACCGCTCCAACGACACCTACACGGTGACGCCGGTCAAGACCTCCGGCACCGACAAGTGCGAGAGCGCCCCGGTGCTCGCCCCGGGCGTCTACACCGACCGCGAGAAGTTCTCCGAGCACCGCGTCTACAAGGTCCCGGTCAAGGCCGGCCAGGAGCTGCGCGCCTCGGTCAGCGTCGCGCTGGACCGCCCGGTGGCCCGGGACTACGGCGTCCTGCTGCAGGCCACCAGCGCCGCCGGCCAGGAACTGGTCCGCGGCACCGACGCGGGCAGCAGCCGCACCGACGTGATCTCCACCGGCCTGCGCTGGTCCACCGACGACTCCAAGGGCTACGTCACCGCGAGCCCGGGCTCCGCCTCGAAGGAGTCGAAGGAGAAGCCGGCGACCACCGTCTGCCTGGTGGTCAGCAACTCGCTGTCCCCGCAGGCCGGTGTGCAGGCCGACCCCGGCCTGCCGCTGGAGCTGACCGTGGACCTGGCCTCCTCCTCGCCCGCCCCCGAGGGCGCCGCGATGGGCCTCGGCCGCGGCTGGATCCTGCTGCTCACCCTCACCCTCGCCGGCCTGGTCTGCGGCCTGCTGTTCGGCTGGATCGCACGGTGGCGGATCGCCGTCTGGCGGGAGAACTGACCATGCGTACGACGATTCGCGGCGCCCTCGCCGCCCTCGCCCTGCTGCCCGCCCTCGCCCTGGGCGCGCCGGCCGCCTCGGCCGCGCCGTCCCCCTCGGCCAGCGCGAGCGGCACCCCGGCCCCGGCCACCAAGGCCGGCACCTCCTTCCTGACCGCGGTCAACCTCTCCCCCGGCCAGGACGCCAACGTCGCCGTCTCCACCGGTGACTACCTGTACTGGGCGTTCGGCGCCTCCGAGGGCCAGACCCCGACGGTCAGGCTGACCGTCAACCTGGCCCCCTCGACCGACCGGCACGGCCCGCAGACCTGGTCCGTCGAGGTCTTCGACGGGCTGCGCCGCCGGCAGGCCTGCACCGCGGGCACCCAGAACGCGACCGCCGACCAGGGCACCGCCACGCTGGCGCTCGACTGCACCCTGCGCGAGGTCCGCACCTGGGCCGAGCCGTGGTCCGGGGACCCGCTGCCCGGCACCTACTACGTGCGGCTGTCGGTCACCGACGTCCCGCAGCCGGACCTCGGTCTGGCCTCCGCCGTCCAACTGCACGTCGCCGCCAAGGGCGGCTCGGACAACGCCCAGCCGGAGGGCGGGGAGCTGAAGGCCCCGCTGGTCCCGCCGGCCGGCGGCGGCGCGAGCACCGCCAAGGCGGCCGCCCCGGTCGCGGAGGAGGAGCACTGGTACACCGGCTGGTTCTCCGGCTGGAACAGCCGCTGGTACTGGACGATCGGCGGCGGCTTCCTGGCCGCGCTGGCGGGCGTCCTCGGCTACAACCTGACCCGGCACCCGCACGGCCGGCGGCCCGGCCACCACGGCTCCGTCCCGCCCCAGGGCTCGCACCAGAGCGGCTCGTACGCCGACCGTCCCTGACCCGCGCCCCCGTACGCCCCGAGGGCCGGCCCGGAGGAGTTCCTCCGGGCCGGCCCTCGGCCGTATCAGGGCCCGACCGCGGACGTCGGCCCCGGCAGCGAGCGTCAGCCCCGGAAGAGGTCGTGCCCCACGTCGGACGGGACCTTGTCCTGGACCGGCTTGCTGCCCGGCCCAGGCACGTGCTCGCCGGGCACCGGCTCGCCGCTCTCCCGGTGCAGCAGCACCACCCCGTCCTCGGCCCAGAACTGCCGGTACCCGTGCTCCAGCAGCAACCGGATCCGCTGGGCCTGCTCGGTGTCCGCGGCGAACGGGAAGGAGCGCTTGTTCGACCGGGTGAGCACGTACTCGCGCCCGCGCGGCGTGCCGTCCACCAGCACCACGTCCGTCCGGGCGGTCAGCCGCGGCGCGATCTGGTTGTCCGCCTCGACCGACGCCCCGTCCGGGATCAGCGCGGCCGCCCGGACCAGCGCGGCCTCGCTCGGCTTGGCCGACCAGGAGGACGGCACGGCCAGCTGCAGCAGCCCGATCGGTACGGCGGCCACCAGCGCGATGCCGGCCGCGCCGAGGCCCAGCCGACGCGCCCGCCGGACGGTCCGCGCGGGCCGCTCGGCGGCGCTCAGCCGGCCCAGCACCTCGATCCCGGCGGTGAGCAGGATCGGCCAGAGCATCGAGTCGTAGTGCCGGGCGATCGACCAGTGGTTGGGATTGCTGGACAGGATCCGCTCGGCCAGCAGCGGCAGCGCGCACAGCACGGTCGCCGAGCGCAGCGGCAGCAGCAGCGTGGTGCCGAACAGCCAGAGCAGCAGCAGCGGCTTGAGCGGCTGGTCGAGGGCCGCCTGCACCAGCAGGAAGGGGTCGTGCAGCAGGTGCCGCAGCGCGTCCCCGCCGTCCGTACCGAGCGAACCGTAGTTCCAGTAGTAGCCCGGCTCCCCGCCCATCGCCGGGATCAGCCACGTGATCGCGACGGCCGAGGCGACCGGCCCGCCCAGCAGCAGCCCGAGGCCGGTGAACCGGCCTGCCCGGTCCGCCGTCCGGCGGGTGCGCAGCAGCAGCACCAGCCCGTACGCCCCGACCATCAGGCCGAGGTCCTCCTTGGTGCAGCAGAGCAGGACGGCGGCGAGCACCACCGTGCCGTACCGGCGGGCCAGGCCGCGCTCCAGCATCAGCAGCGTCAGCGGCACGGCGAAGGCGACCTCGTGGAAGCCGACCCGGGCGGCGACCAGCAGCGGCCAGCCGAGCGCGTACACCAGGCCCGCCAGGTCGGCGGCCCGCCGGGCGGTGCGCGGCTGGGCGGCGGCGAAGCCGTGCGCGGTGATCCGCCGGATCAGCGGCACCCCGGCCGCGAACAGCAGCGACTGTCCGATGATCAGCGAGCGCGGGTCGTCCCAGATCCAGTACAGCGGCGCGAGCAGCGCCAGGACCGGCGAGAAGTGGTCGCCGAGCAGCGAGAAGCCGGGCGGGAACTCGTGGTGGTAGCTCTTCAGCGACGAGACGGGCAGCCCGAAGTGGGCGTAGCCGCGCACACCCTGGTCGAAGATGCCGAGGTCGAAGCCACCGAGCGAGACCGACGTCCAGCCCTGCAGGCCGATGGCGCACGTCACCGCGAAGCAGAGCGCGGTGAGCAGCGCGGTGCGCCGGGCAGGGCCGCGCAGGAGGGCCGCGGCCGCGCCCCGGGCGCCGGGTGCGGCGGCGGGTGCGGCGGCCGGCGGCGCGGAAGCGGTCCGGGTGCTCCGGGTGCCCTGGGCGCTCCGAGTGCTTTGGGTGCTCTGGGTGGTCACGTCAGCTCTGATCCGTCCGGTCTGGGTCCGTCGGTCCGGTCCGGTCCGTCAGGTCCGGTTCGTCAGCGCGGGATCGCGGTCCGGCGCGGTGGCCGGGAGGGCCCAGGCCCCGCCGCCGGTCGCGTCCGCGGCCTGCCGCCGGGCGCGGTACACCCGCACCCCCACGACGGCCAGGACGGCGATCCCGATCGGCGGGTAGATCGCGCCGGGCAGCTGCCAGTACCAGGCGACCCCGCGCCCCCAGCGGTGCGGCACCGTCCACATGACGTGGGAGAGGAACACGAGCAGGGTCACGCCGAGCAGGACCCGCCGCGCCCCGGTCCGGGCCTCGACCGCCAGCAGGGCGAGCAGCGGGACGCACCAGACCCAGTGGTGGGTCCAGCTGATCGGCGAGACCAGCAGCGCGGTGAACGCGGCGCAGACCGCCCCCCAGGCGTCGGCCCGGCGCAGCACCCGCGCGGAGCGCCCGGCGAGCACCGCCACCCCGAGCCCGAGCACGCCGACCAGCGCGGAGGCGACCAGCCCGACCAGGCCCGGGTCGTTGACGTCGAGCAGCCGGCAGACGGCGCCGCGCAGCGACTGGTTGTCCACCAGAACGGTCACGCCGACCCGGCTCGGGTCCCAGAGGTAGGTGGTCCAGAACCCGTACGAGGCGTCCGGCAGCAGGGCCCAGCCGATCAGGCCCGCCGCCAGGAAGGTGCCGGCCGAGACCAGCGCGGCCCGGACCCGGCCGGTCAGGAAGAGGTAGACCGCGAACAGGCCGGGGGTGATCTTGATGGCGGTGGCCAGGCCGATGCCCACGCCCTTGAACCGGTTCCGGTCCGAGCGGGTCAGGTCCCACAGGACCAGGCAGAGGATGCCGAGGTTGACCTGGCCGTACTGGAAGGTGGTGAAGACCGGCTCCAGCCAGATGCCCAGGCCGGTCGCCAGGATCACCACGGCGGGGCGGTGCTGCCTCGGCCACCCGGCCAGCTTGAGCGACAGGTGGACGGCCAGCGCGAGCAGCGCGTAGTTGAGGAGCATCACCAGGACGCGCAGGGTGCTCACGTCGAACCAGGTGCTCGGCACGAAGAGCATCGCGGCGAACGGCGGGTAGGTGGCCGGCAGGTCCCAGCCGGGCAGCCGCATCGCGTACAGGTCCTCGCCCCGGACGACGGCCTGGCCCTCGGCCCGGTAGACGAGCATGTCGACCATGGTGGCCCCGTGGGCGTGCCGGAAGCAGGCGAACACCGCCAGTGACACGGCCGCCGCGCAGGCCGCCGCGAGGGTCCAGGAATTCGGTCTTCCGGTTGCCGGGCCGGCGCCGGGTTCGTCCGGGCCGGTTCGCCGCACCCGCCGTGTCAGACCGAACTCGCGCACCGCGATGGCACCCCGTTGAGATAGACCAGATCGTTCCGTCGTCAGCGTCTGGGCCCACCCACCATAACCGACCCCCCTGAGGCCCGAACCGCGTCAGAAACCGCACCCGGAAGGTGTTGTGATCCCGGCCACAGCGGGCCCGTGGGGCGGCCCGGAGCCGACCCGGCGTCAGGAAACGCGAAATCCCGCCGGGAGTTGCCTCCCGGCGGGATTTCGGTGAACCGGCCGGAGCCGGTCCGTTGGGTGGAGCTGAGGGGATTCGAACCCCTGACCCCCTCGATGCGAACGAGGTGCGCTACCGGACTGCGCCACAGCCCCAACGAGAAGAAACTCTAGCACCTTTCGGAGGGGGTCCGTGACCACCCCCCGGATCGCGGTGCTGGTCGGGGGGTGGCCCGGGTCATTCGTTGGCCGCGCGGGGGCGGGCCTCGGGGGCCTGCGGCTCGGCGTACTGGTCGAACAGCGGGGTGGTGCGGGACTCGGCGGGGCGGCCCGCGGTCCAGGTGCCGGGGGCCGACAGGTCCAGCCCGCGGGAGACCCGGGGCGCGACCGGCGCGGTGACGTAGGTCGGCAGCGGGACGGGCACCGGCTCCCAGGAGTCCGGGCCGGCCGCCCCGCGCTCGCGCATGCCGTCGACCCACTCCTCGTGCTCGGTCGCCTCGGCCACCGCGGAGGCGGAGGGCACCGCGGCGGCCGCCTCCTCGGGCTCGGCGGCCAGCCGCAGGTGCGGGCGGCGTACGGCGCGCTCCTCGGCGGGCGCGGCCGGGGCCGGCTCCGCCGCGGGCGCCTCGGCCGGGGCGGCGTCGGTCGCCGGGGCCTGGGCCCGCTGCTGCTCGCGCTTGCGCAGCCGCTCGGCCGCCTGGGCGGCCCGGACGCGGTCGAGCTTCACCTCGTACCGCTGGCGCTCCAGCCGGCGCAGGTGGCCGATGTACAGGGTGAGGAGGACCGCCGGGACGGCCGGGACCCAGAGGAAGGCCAGTCCGGCCACCGCCGCGACCACCGCGCCGAGCGCGAAGGAGAGGAAGAGGGCGGTGACCATCCGGCGCCGGCGGGCCAGCAGCCGCGCCCGGCGCTCGACCCCGACCCGTGGCGCCGGGGCGGGCCGTTCGGCCGGCCGCTCCGCCGGGGGTTCGGGCTCCCGCGCCGCGGGGTCGTCGGAGGCGGCCCCGTCCCGTCCGGGAGGGCCGTCGTTGCTCTGCTCGTCGCCACTCGGTTCGTCGCCCAGGGCCCGGGCTGCCCGCCGCTCCAGCGCCGAACGCCCGGCCAGCAGGCGGATGGCGGTGCTGAAGCGTTCCGTCGGGCGCGCCTCGTTGAGTTCGTCCTGCCTGCGGAGCCACATCGGCACCAGATAGGCGGCCCAGGCCCCTACGATGACGGCGTAGATAAGGCCGCTACTGCTCACGATTCACACCGTACGGGCGGTGGGGAAGGCCTGGCAGCAATTTGACGCGGCGTGTCGTGTGATCAAGCTGATTCTCCGACTATTTTGCCGGCATTTGTGACGGTCCGCCACCGAGCCGATGCCATATCGATATTTGATTCGAACATATATTCAATTACCGGGATCGCGGCCGGAACTGAGCGCCCGCCAGCGCTCCAGCATCCCCTCGGGGACCTCCTCGTCGGTCAGCGCGTAGACCAGGTGGTCGCGCCAGTCGCCGTCGATGTGGAGATAGCGCGGGCGGATTCCCTCCGAGCGGAAGCCCAGTTTTTCCACCACGCGGCGGCTCGGGCCGTTCTCCGGCCGGATGCAGACCTCGATCCGGTGCAGTCCGAGCGTGCGGAAGCAGTAGTTCACCGAAAGCGCCACGGCGGTCGGGATGATGCCCCGGCCGGCCACCGCCTCGTCGACCCAGTACCCGATGTTCGCCGAGCACATCGAGCCCCAGGTGATCCCCCCGACGGTCAACTGGCCCACCAGCTGGCCCTTGTGGAGCACCACGAAGGGCAGCATCCGGCCCGCCGAGGCCTCGCCGCGCAGGAAGCGGACCATCTGCCGGTACGTCGGGCGGGGCCCGGCGACCTGACCGGCCGGGCCGGGCGGCACGGTGGCCTCCCACCGCCGCAGCCAGTCCCGGTTGCGGCGGCTCACCTCCTGCCAGTCGCGCTGGTCGCGGGCCCGGATCGGACGCAGCACGACCTCCCCCTCGTGCAGTTCTACCGGCCAGCCGGCGTTCAGTGCCCTCTCCTGGATGCTGGAGCCCCGGGTGCCGGGGCGTCGGACCGGGGGTGGTCCCCGCCGCCGAGCTGGTCGACGGCGTGGGCGAGCAGCGGCTCCAGCACGGCCAGGCCGTCCTTGACGCCGCCGGTCGAGCCCGGCAGGTTGACGATCAGGGTACGTCCGGCGAGCCCGGCGAGCCCGCGGGAGAGCGCCGAGGTGGGCACCTTCTCCCGCCCGTACGCGCGGATGGCCTCGGCGATGCCGGGGACCTGGCGGTCGATCACCCGGGCGGTCATCTCGGGGGTGAGGTCCATCGGCGAGATGCCGGTGCCGCCGGTGGTCAGCACGACGTCGTAGCCGGCCGCGACGGCCTCGCGCAGCGCGGCCTCCACCGGCTCGCCGTCCGGAACGACCCGGGGGCCGTCGGCGGTGAAGCCCATCGCGGTCAGGCCGGCCACCAGCAGCGGGCCGCCCCGGTCCTGGTAGACACCGGCCGAGGCGCGGTTGGACACCGTGACGGCGAGCGCCCTCACGCGCCGGCCTCCGGGGCGAACCAGTCGCCGCTCTTGCCGCCGGTCTTGCTCAGCACCCGGACGGACTCGACGGCGGCGGCCTTGTCCACGGCCTTGACCATGTCGATCACGGTCAGCCCGGCCACCGCGACGGCGGTCAGCGCCTCCATCTCGACGCCGGTGCGGTCGGCGGTCCGCACGGTGGCGGTGATCTCCACCGCGTCGTCCGCGACGGCCAGGTCGACCGTCACGCCGGAGACGGCGATCGGGTGGCAGAGCGGGATCAGGTCCGGGGTCCGCTTGGCGCCCATGATCCCGGCGATCCGGGCCACCGCGAGGGCGTCCCCCTTGGGCACGCCCTCGCCGCGCAGCAGCTCGACCACCGCCGGGGAGACCCGCACCCTCCCGGCCGCGACGGCGGTGCGCGCGGTGGTGGCCTTCTCGGAGACGTCGACCATCCGGGCCGCGCCCTGGTCGTCGACGTGGGTGAGGCGGTCGCCGGGGGGAGGTGTCGTCACGGGTGGCTCCAGGGGCGCGCGGGTCGAAGTACCGCGCTACCGTACAACTCCCCCGGCGCGCCGGGCGCTCAGGACCCGGTGTCGACGCTCGGCGCGGGGCGGGCCCGCCGGGCGCTCAGGAGTCCAGCAGCACCACGTCCACCGCGCTGCCGGCCGGCAGGTCGGTGACGTCCTCGGGGACGGTGATCAGGCAGTCGGCCCGGGCCAGCGCGCCGACCAGGTGCGACTCCGCGCCGCCGACCGGCTCGACGGTGCCGTCCGCCGCCGAGTAGCGGCCGCGCAGGAACTGCCGGCGACCGGCCGGGGAGCGCAGCGCCACCGGGCAGAGCGCGCGGACGACCGGGCGGTGCACGTCGGCGGCGCCGAGCATGGTGCGGATGACCGGGCGGACGAAGAGCTCGAACGAGATGTAGGCGCTCACCGGGTTGCCGGGCAGTGCCAGCAGCGGGACCCCGTCCGCGCCGCCGATCCGGCCGAAGCCCTGCGGCTTGCCCGGCTGCATCCGCAGGCTGCGGAAGTCGACTCCGCCGCGGGCCTGCAGGACCTCCTTGACCACGTCGTACGCGCCGACGCTGACCCCGCCGCTGGTGACGATCAGGTCGGCCCGGCCGAGCTGCTCGTCCAGGGCGGCGCGCAGCCGGTCGGCGTCGTCCGGGACGGCGCCGACCCGGAAGGCGATGGCCCCGGCCTCCTGGGCCGCGGCGGTGAGGGTGAAGCTGTTGGAGTCGGCGATCTGCCCGGGCCCGACCGGCTCACCGGGCTGGACCAGCTCGCTGCCGGTGGACATCACCACGACCCGCGGGCGCGGGCGGACCTTCACGGTGGCCCGGCCGATCGCGGCGAGCAGGCCGAGCTGGGTGGGGCCGAGCCGGGTGCCGGCCGCCAGGACCTTCGAGCCGGCCGCGACGTCGCTGCCGCGGCGGCGGATGTGCGCGCCCTCGGCGACCGGGCGCAGGACGCGGACCTCCTCGTCCGGGAGCGGCGCGGTCATCGCGGCGGCGGCCACTCCGGTGCCGGTGCCGCCGTCGGTCCACTCGACCGGGGCGACGGCCTGGGCGCCGGGCGGGACGGGGGCGCCGGTCATGATCCGGACGGCCTGGCCGGGGCCGACCTTCGGCAGCTCGCCCGCGCCGGCGGCGACGTCGCCGACCACCGGGAGCACCGACGGGTAGGTGCCGGTGGCGCCCTCGGTGTCGGCGGTGCGGACCGCGTAGCCGTCCATCGAGCTGTTGTCGAAGGGCGGCAGGTCGCCGTCGGCGACCACGTCCTCGTCGAGCCGGCAGCCCTGGGCGTCGAGCAGGCGCAGCTCGATCGCGGGCAGCGGGCCGACGGCTGCCAGGACGTCGGCGAGGTGCTCGTCGACCGTCCAGCGGCGGGGGGCCGCCGGTGCCGGGTCCGTTCCGGCGTCGCAGCAGGCTGCGGCCGTGGTGCTGTGCTCGGTGGACCCGGTCATCGGCGACTCGCTCTCTGTCGTGTCAGTCCTGCATCTCGGAACCGACGAACTCCCGCAGCCAGGAGCGGAACTCCGGGCCCAGGTCATCGCGCTCGGCGGCCAGACGGACGATAGCGCGCAGGTAGTCGGCGCGGTCGCCGGTGTCGTAGCGGCGGCCCTTGAAGAGCACGCCGTGCACCTGGCCGCCGTCGGCCGGCTCACGGGTGGTGAGCTCGCGCAGGGCGTCGGTGAGCTGGATCTCGCCGCCGCGGCCGGGCGGGGTCTCGCGCAGCACGTCGAAGACCAGCGGGTCGAGGACGTAGCGGCCGATGACGGCGTAGTTCGAGGGGGCCTCGCCGGGCTCGGGCTTCTCGACCAGGTCGGTCACCTGGAAGACGTCCTCGCCGAAGCCGTTGGCCTTGACGGCGGCGCAGCCGTAGAGGTGGATCTGCGAGGGGTCGACCTCCATGAGGGCGACGACCGAGCCGCCGAGCTCCTGCTGGACCTCGATCATCCGGGAGAGCAGCGGGTCGCGCGGGTCGATCAGGTCGTCGCCCAGCAGGACGGCGAAGGGCTGGCCGGCGACGTGCTGCTCGGCGACCGAGACGGCGTGGCCGAGGCCCTTGGGGTCGCCCTGGCGGACGTAGTGCATGTTGGCCAGCTCGACGGACTCCCGGACCCGGGCCAGGCGCTGCTGGTCGCCCTTGCGCGCGAGGAGCTCCTCCAGCTCGTAGGCGCGGTCGAAGTGGTCCTCAAGAGCGCGCTTGTTCCGGCCGGTGACCATCAGTATGTCGGACAGGCCCGCGGCGGAGGCCTCCTCGACGACGTACTGGATGGCCGGCTTGTCGACGACGGGCAGCATCTCCTTCGGGGTGGCCTTGGTCGCCGGAAGGAAGCGGGTGCCCAGTCCGGCCGCGGGTACCACGGCCTTGGTTACCGGAACTCGGGAGTTGGTCGTCGTCATGCGTTTACCTTACTCAGGCACGTTTTCGCCCGGCCGAGCGCGGTCGGACGGCTAGGACAGCACGTCGCGGGGCACGGCCACAGTGGCTGGCGTATGGGAAGGGACCGGCTGGGCGAGGGGGTCCCCTCCGGCACAGGGCGACAGACTACCCGGCTTTTCCGAACGGTCACGTTCGGCAGTCGGACCGTATTCCGTACCGGAAGTGACCGTTTCGGGAACCCCGGTGGAGGAGCGGTCGACATCGCGTGGCGAGATCCGCCAGCAGTCGCCGCCGGCCGCCCGGGCCTCGGTGAGCGCCGCGTCGGCGGCGCGCAGCAGGACGGCGGCGTGGGCGCCGTCCTCGGGCAGGACGGCGACGCCGGCGGCGGCGGTGAGGCCGTTGCCGTGCGCCGGGCGGGATTCGCGCGTCCCGGAGGACCAGTCGAGCAGCAGGTGGCGGCGGACCGACCAGACCAGACGCTCGGCGACCTGCGCGGCGCCCTCGGCACCGGTGTCGGGCAGCAGCACCAGGAACTCCTCACCGCTGTAACGGCCCAGGGTGTCGGCCCGGCGGATCTCCATCGCGAGGCGCTGGGCGAGGTCGCGCAGTATCGCGTTGGCCCGGCCGCGGCCGTGCTCGGCGATGACCGCGTCGAAGCCGCTGATCGCCAGCATCAGCACGGCGAGCGGGCGGGGGCCGTCGGTCTGGTCGGCGTGCTCGGCGCGGCGGGCCCGTTCGATCTCCCGGTCCAGGGTGAGCTGCAGGTGCCGGTAGTTCCACACGCCGGTGAGCGGGTCGCAGGACGCGGTGCGCTCCAACTCGGCGCATCGGCCCTCCAGTTCGGCGATCCGCTCGCGCAGCCGCTGCGATCCGGCCGCGGCGCCGGCCCGCTCCCGCCGCACCCGCAGCCCGAGGACGGTGGCGCCGGCCAGCGCGGGGGCGCTCAGCGCGGCCAGGGCCTGGACCAGCAGCGGGGTGGACAATCGGGGCGCCCTTTCGCGTGGCAGGCTCTGCGCGTCGACGGTCTGGAGTCGACGGTCTGGAGACGTGGAGGATCCGGTGCACAACGAGAAGAGCGACCTGAGGACACGGCTGCTGACCCGGCGGCGCGCGCTCTCCGCCGATCAGCGCACGGCGGCGGCGCTCGCGCTGGCCGGGCACGCCGGGGAGCTGGCCGGACCGGGCGCCACGGTGGCCGCGTACGTCTCGGTGGGCGCGGAGCCCGGCACCAGGCCGCTGCTGGACGCGCTGCGGGCGCGCGGGGTGCGGGTGCTGCTGCCGGTGCTGCTGGCCGACAACGACCTGGACTGGGCCGTGTACGCGGGGCCGGAAGACCTGGCCCCGGCCGGGCGCGGGCTGCTGGAGCCGGTCGGGCCGCGGCTCGGGCCGGAGGCGGTGACGGCGGCCTCGGTGGTGCTGCTGCCGGGCCTCGCGGTGGACGGCGGCGGGCTGCGGCTGGGCCGGGGCGGCGGCAGCTACGACCGGGTGCTGGAGCGGCTGGGGCGGGCGGGTGTCCGGCCGGTGCTGGCGGTGCTGCTGTACGAGCACGAGCTGCTGGAGCGGGTGCCCGCCGAGCCGCACGACCGGCCGGTGGACCTGGCGGTCACGCCGTCGGGGGTGCGGCGGCTGGGGTGACCCGGGCGGACGACGACGACGGCCCCGCTCCCTCGGGCGAGGGGGCGGGGCCGCGGGGTTCGTCGTCCAGGACCTTCCGGACTCCGGGTCTTGCGGGCCTTCGGGCTTCCGGATCTTCGGGCTTCCGGGCCTTCGGGCTTCCGGGGCGTCAGCCGGTGGTGAGCACCAGCTTGTGCTTGGTGGCCTTCTCGACCGCGTCCGGGGTGTAGGCCCAGGTGAGCAGCTTGCCCTTGAGCCAGAGGTCGGTCTGGTCGTTGTAGTTGTCGTGGAAGGCGTGGCCGGAGGCGCCGCCGACGTTGACCCAGCGCGAGGAGTCGAGGTCGTTCAGGTCGACCACCATGCGCATCGACGGGATCCAGTCCACCTGGTAGCCGGCCGCCGCGTTCCAGCCGGCCGCGTCGACCGTCGCCGAGCCGCCGGAGAGCCGGTACGGGCCGCGGTTGAGCAGCTTGTGGAGCGCGCCGGAGGCGATCGAGGAGTCGTCGCTGCCGAGGGTCTGCTCCCGCAGCTCCAGCTTGTGCAGGCGGCCCCAGCTCCAGGTGGAGACGTCCTTGCTGAGCAGCGAGGTCAGCTCCTGGCGGGCGTTCTTCATCGCCTCCTTGAGCAGGTTGTCCAGGCCCTTCTGGACGCTGTGCTGGGAGTCGATGTACGTCCACCACGAGCTGTCGGGCTTCTCCAGCTGCTGGCGGACCACCTCGGTCCAGCGGTCGCCGCCGTCCGGCTGGGCCTTGCCCGGGTCGCGGGTGCCGCACTCGGTGACGATCTTGGTGGTGCTGTCCGGCTTGGTGGGGTCGTCCTGCCGGCGGACCAGCAGGCAGTTGTCCTTGGCCCGGAGGTCGGCCGGGAACTTCTGGCCGAAGGCGAGGGTGAGCAGCTGGCGCCAGACGCCGTTGTAGTAGGCGGCGGCGGCCGAGTCGGCGTCCTGGTGGTAGTTCCAGTCCTTCAGCAGGTCCTGGGCCTCGCGCACGTACGGGTCGTCGATCTGCTGCTTGAGCAGCAGCGGGACCAGCGTCTGGGCCATCACGTTGGTGTTGTCCAGCTGCAGGGTCTGCATGTCGTCCGGCGAGATCTTGCCGTTGTTCTTGAGCAGGCCCTCGATCTGGTCGGTGATCTCCTTGGCGCGGGTGCCGTACTCCCAGTCCTTGGTCAGGGTGTACTTGTAACTCGGGTCCACCACGGCCTGGTTGGCGGTGACGATGTAGCCGGAGGAGGGGTTGAGGCTCCACGGCAGCGCGCCGAAGGGGATCGGGTCCTTCCACTGGTACGCGGAGTCCCAGCCCAGCGCGGGGTAACTGCCGTCGCCCTTGCCGCGGACCGGGATGGTGCCCGGGGCCTGGTAGCCGATGTTCTTGGCGTCGGCGTAGATCAGGTTCTGCGCGGGGACGGAGAAGTCCTTCGCTGCGGCGCGGAAGTCGTCCCAGTTCTTCGCCCTGTCCAGCGCGAAGACGGCGTCCATGGTCTTGCCGGGGCTGAGCGCCGTCCACTGCAGGGCCACGCCGTAGCCGCCGGTGCCGCGGTCGGGGGCGGAGGTGCCGTTGGGGGCGTACTTGCCGACGTTCTGCTGCTCGGTGCTCTGGTCGGAGATGAGCGGGGCGCCGGTCTGGGTGGTGCGGACGGTGATGGTGCGGTCCTCCCCGCCGGCGACCTTGATGGTCTCCTTGCGGAGGTCGAACTTCACGTCCTTGCCGTCGACCTGGTAGGTGTCCGGGCCGGTGACCTTCTCCAGGAAGAGGTCGGTCACGTCGGCGCCGAGGTTGGTGAAGCCCCAGGCGATGTCCTTGTTGTGGCCGATCACCACGCCGGGCATGCCCGCGAAGGTGAAGCCGGAGACGTCGAACTGGCAGGCCGGGGAGACCGTCCGGCAGTGCAGGCCCATCTGGTACCAGACCGAGGGCAGGCCGGGGCCGAGGTGCGGGTCGTTGGCCAGCAGCGGCTTGCCGGTGGTGGTGTGGGAGCCGGCGACCACCCAGGAGTTGGAACCGATGCCCTGGCCGGGGCGGCCGAGCAGCTGCGGCATCCCGTCGATCCGGTCGGTGAGGCCCTGCAGCAGCGCCTTGGTGGTGGCCGCGCCCTGGGCGGTGGCGGTGCCGTTGCCGGCGCCCGGCTGCGCGGAACCGTCGGCGGGGCGGTAGGTGTTGTCACCGGCCACCGTGCCGGTCTTCACGATGGTGCCGTTGCGGGCGTACGGGTAGTCCGGGTACAGCTCGGCGATCTTGTCCGGGCCGAAGTCCTGTGCCAGCAGCGAGCGGTCGACCTCCTCCTGGAGGTTCCCGGAGAGGTTCCAGGCCATCGCCTTGAGCCAGGCCACCGAGTCGACCGGGGACCACTGCTCGGGCGTGTAGCCGCTGTTGGCGACGCCGAGCAGGGCGTACTCCAGCGAGGCCTTCGCACCGCCCGGGTGCTCGGCGAGCCAGGCGTTCACGCCGTCCGCGTAGGCCTGCAGGTACTTCTTGGTCTCCGGCGCCAGCTTGGTGTCGTACTCCTTCTGCGCCACCTGGCGCCAGCCCATGGTGCGGATGAAGGCGTCGGTGTCGACCTGGCCGTCGCCGAACATCTCGGAGAGCCGGCCGGCGGTGATGTGCCGTCGGACGTCCATCTCCCAGAAGCGGTCCTGCGCCTGGACGTAGCCCTGGGCGCGGAACACGTCCTCGGGGGTGTCGGCGTACAGCTGCGGGATGCCGTTGGCGTCCCGCTTGACGTCGACCGGCGCGGTCAGGCCCGCCACCTTGACGCTGCCGTCCACCTCCGGGAACGAGGCGCGGACCGCGGAGACCCCGCGGTAGCCGCCGTAGCCGACGCCGGCCACCAGCAGCACGACCAGCACGATCACGAACAGACGGGCGCGCCGGAACTTCTTCGAGCGGGGCATCTGGGTCCTTGCGGTCCTGACTTCGGGGCGGGCGGGCGTGTCCAGGGCCTGCGGCCGTGACAGGGAACCACATTAGGCCGAGTCGGCCGGGCACTGTGAACGGGGGACCAAGCTAAAGATATGGCAAAATGTTAGACTGAGTAACGATCCGCAAGAGGAGCATTGACGCCTTCTTAACGGGTCGGCCCCATCGCACCACCAGACACCCCGTCCGCCCATGCCTGCCCGAGGTGCCCCTGCGTGAACGTCTCCCATCTGAACCAGCTCCTTCTCGAAGCCTCCGTGATCCTCCTCTTCGCGGTGGTCGCCGTCCGGATCTCCACCCGATCAGGGCTGCCCAGCCTGCTGATCTATCTGGGGATCGGAGTGGCGCTGGGCCAGAACGGGATCGGCCTCACCTTCAACAACGCCGAACTCACCCAGGTGATCGGCTACGCGGCGCTCGTGGTGATCCTGGCCGAGGGCGGTCTCAAGACCAGCTGGCGCGAGATCAAGCCGGTGGTGCCGGCGGCCACCGTGCTCGCCACCGTCGGCGTCGGCGTCAGCGTGTTCGCCACCGCGGCCGGCGCGCACTGGCTGGTCGGCCTGGACTGGCGGACCTCGCTGCTGCTCGGCGCCATAGTCTCCTCGACCGACGCGGCGGCCGTCTTCTCGGTGCTGCGGATGGTCCCGCTGCCGCACCGGCTCACCGGTCTGCTGGAGGCCGAGTCCGGCTTCAACGACGCGCCCGTCGTCATCCTGGTCGTCGCCTTCGCCACCACCGGGGAGCTGGACCCCTGGTACGTCATGATCGGCACGATCCTCGCCGAACTCGCGATCGGCGCGGCGATCGGCTTCGCCGTCGGCCGGATCGGCGCGTACGGGATCAAGCACGTCGCGCTGCCCTCCTCGGGCCTCTACCCGATCGCCGTGATGGCGCTCACCGTGCTCGCCTACGCGGGCGGCGCGCTGCTGCACGGCTCCGGCTTCCTCGCGGTCTACATCAGCGCGGTGATCCTCGGGAACTCCAAGCTGCCGCACGGGCCGGCCGTCCGCGGCTTCGCCGACGGGCTGGCGTGGATCGGGCAGATCGGCATGTTCGTGCTGCTCGGCCTGCTCTGCACGCCCGCGACCATGGGCTCCGCGGTGGTGCCCGCGCTGGTCATCGGCGGCGTGCTGGTCTTCCTGGCCCGGCCGCTGTCCGTGGTGGTGTCGCTGACCCCGTTCAGGGTGCCGGCCCGCGAGCAGGCGCTGCTGAGCTGGGCCGGGCTGCGCGGGGCGGTGCCCATCGTGCTGGCCACCATCCCGGTGGTGTCCGGCGCGCACAAGGCCGCGGACGTGTTCAACATCGTCTTCATCCTGGTCGTCGTCTTCACCCTGCTCCAGGGCCCGACCCTGCCCTGGGTGGCCAAGCGGCTGCGGATCGGCGAGGGCGCGATGGGGCAGGACCTCGGCATCGAGTCCGCCCCGCTGGAGAAGTTGCACGGACACCTGCTGTCGGTCGCGCTCTCCCCCACCTCCCGGATGTCCGGCGTGGAGATCGGCGAACTGCGGCTGCCCAAGGGCGCGGCGGTCACCCTGGTCGTGCGCGAGGGCAACTCCTTCGTGCCGGACAAGGCGACGGTGCTGCGCGGCGGGGACGAGCTGCTGGTGGTCACCACGGACGAGGTCGGCGAGGCGGCGGAGCGGCGGCTGCGGGCCGTGGACAAGGGCGGCAAGCTCGCGGGGTGGCTCAACGGGCGGTGACGCCCGGGGGGCGGGCCGGTGGGCTGCGGGCCGGTGGGAGGGAGGCCCGGGGACCTGCGAAAGTGGGGGGACTGGCGGCGTCTACGCGCGTAAATGTATGCTGGTTCGACCACGCCGTATAACTACCGCTAGACCACCCCCAGCATCTGCCTGACGCAGAGTTGGCGCGACCGCTCGGCGGCCGCGGTCCGCCCCCGGCCATCACACCGGGCCGACCCGGTATCTACCCCGGTCGACGCGCGAGAGGACGACTCTCGGCGCCGTCGGGGCCACACCATGCCCTGCCGCGCTACCAGGCAGCAGGAAGGACCGACCGTGACGGCCCGCCGAACGGTCGACACCTCCGCGGACAGCACCGCGGACACCAGCGCAGCCCAGGCCCCCGCCCGCGTCGGGTACGGCGAGCTGCTGCGCACCCCCGGAGCCTGGACCTTCCTGGCCCCCGCCCTCGTCGCGCGACTGCCGTACGCGATGCTCAGCATGGGCATCCTGCTGCTCGTCACCCAGACCCACGGCTCGTACGGCACCGCCGGTACCGTCAGCGCCGTCGCCGCCGTCGCCCAGGCCCTCGTCGGGCCGCAGACCGGGCGGCTGGCCGACCGGTACGGGCAGGCCGCGGTGCTCGTCCCGACCGTCCTGGTGCACGGGGTCTCGGTCGGCGTGCTGATCGCGCTGGCCCTCGGGCACGCGCCGGCCTGGAGCCTGTTCCTGGCCGCCGTCCCGGCCGGTGCGAGCGTGCCGCAGATCGGCGCGATGGTCCGGGCCCGCTGGGTGGGCCGGTTCACCGCCGACGGCCCGTCCGACGCCTCGGCCGCCCGGGTCGGCACCGCGTTCGCCTTCGAGTCCGTGACCGACGAGTTCACCTTCGTGATCGGCCCGATCCTGGCCTCCGGCATCGCCGCCCTCGCCAACCCCGCGACCGCCCTGGTCGCCGAGGCCGCGCTGACCGTCGTCGGCGGCCTGGCCTTCGCCGCCCAGCGGCGCACCGCCCCCGCCCGGATCGTGCCGCGGCCCGGCACCGAGCGGGCCTCGGCGCTCGCCTCCCCCGGTGTCCGGCTGCTGGCCGGGACCTTCCTCGGGGTCGGCGCGGTGTTCGGCGGCATGCAGGTGTCGGTGAACGCCTTCGCCGACTCGGTCGGGCAGCACGACGCGGGCGGCACCGTCTACGGGATCTTCGCCGGCGGCTCGATGCTGGCCGGCGTGCTGTACGGCGTGATCGCCTGGCGGCGGCCCGTCCAGCAGCGGATGCTGCTCAGCTACGCGCTGCTGGTGCTGGGCTGCTCCACGCTGTGGGCGATGCCGAACCTGGTCGCGCTCACCGTCGCCGGGCTGGTCTGCGGTCTGGCCATCGCGCCGACCCTGATCAGCGGCTACACCCTGGTCGAGACGCTGGTCGCGGACGGCGCCAAGACCGAGGCCTTCACCTGGCTGACCGGCGCCATCGGGCTGGGGCTGGCCGTCGGCTCGATGGCGGCGGGGAAGCTGATCGACGGGCACGGGCCCTCGACCGGGTTCCTGGTGCCGGTGATCGGCGCCGGACTGGGGCTGGTCGCGCTGTTCTCGCTGCGGCACCTGCTGACGCCGGGGGCGGGGTCGGGGTCCGCGGCGGATTCGGCCGTGGGTTCGGCTGTGGATACGGCCGCGGGTCCGGACGACGGCTCCGCCGGGCGCGGCGGTGCTGCGCAGCTGGTGGGCGCGGCCAAGGGCTGAGCGGGCGGTGGTTCGCGGCCGGTCCCGGGCCGGGGCGGGGCCGATCTCACACCGGAGTCGCTGGACTGATCCAGCGGAATGCCGCATCATTGACCATCGTTAGCACTCATCAGGCGAGAGTGCCAGGAGGAAGACAAGTGCCCACGTACCAGTACCAGTGCACCGAGTGCGGCAACGGCCTGGAGGCGGTGCAGAAGTTCACCGACGAGGCGCTGACCACGTGCCCCGACTGCCAGGGACGGCTTCGCAAGGTCTTCTCGGCCGTGGGTGTCGTGTTCAAGGGTTCCGGCTTCTACCGGACCGACAGCCGCTCCTCCTCCAGCAGCACGGTCAGCTCCGGATCGTCGTCGACCACGTCGACCACGACGACGCCGGCCCCCGCATCGGGCAGCACGGGCTCTTCGGCCCCGTCCAGCCCGGCTCCGGCCGCGAGCTGACCCCGGCGCCGGGAGGAACCCGGACGCCCAGCAGTCCTCGGAAAGGCCCGTCGGCCCCGCTTCCACGCGGGGACGGCGGGCCCTTCCGCGTCTTTCCGTGTCCGTCCGTGTCCATCCGCGTCTTTCCGCGCTTTCCGTCCGGTCGGGGGCGCATTCGTCACCCCGGACGGGTCGGATTGACTCGTCCGGGTGTACGAAGTTGTCCACAGGGGCGGGTTTGTCCACAGGCTGGGGAAACGGCTTTCCGAAGTCGTCCGGAGCGCGCATCGTGTGGGTCGTCAGCCGGTCCACCGGGGGTCGGCTGCCGGACCTTCCGGAGGTGCGTCGATGACGACCGTGAGCTTCTCCGTCCCGCTGCCCGCCCCTGCCGTACCGCCCCGGCAGGAGGTGCCGAGCTTCCCCCCGATCCGGCGCGGCTGCGGCGGGTGGCACCGCTGGCGCAGTGCGGTCCGCCGACGGGCCGGGGTGCCCGCGCTGGTGCTGCTCGCGGTGGCCGCCGCGCTCGCGCTCGGGCCCGCGCGGGCCGGGGTGCCGCCGCCCGGCGGGGGCGCGCCGGGCCGGACGGGTTGTCAATCCGGGGCTGCCGAAGATCACCCGTGACCCGGGAACGACTCCGTCGTTCGAGGCGGCATGAAGGGCTTCAAGGAATTCCTGCTGCGCGGAAATGTCGTCGACCTCGCCGTCGCCGTGGTCATCGGCGCGGCTTTCACCAACATCATCAACGCCTTCGTCAAGGGCGTGATCAATCCGATCATCGGCGTATTCGGAACGAAGGACCTGGGGTCCTACAGTTCCTGCCTCAAGGGGCCCTGCGAGGTGAGCCCGACCGGTGAGGTCACGTCCGGAATCCTCATCCTGTGGGGATCGGTGCTCAGCGCCGCCCTGCAGTTCCTGATCACCGCAGCCGTCGTCTACTTCGTTCTGATCGTGCCCATGAACAGGTTGGCGGCCCGCCGCAAGTCCCCCGCCGACGTGGCGGCGGAAGCCGAGGCCAAGGAGGTCCAACTGCTGACCGAGATCCGTGACGCGCTGGTCGCGCCGCTGCGCTGACCGGCCTCGCCCCTTTCCCTACTCCCCGTGGTGCGGCGGGCGCTGGCTCAGGTACCAGTCCAGTCCCCGCCCACCGCTCCCACCCGCCCCGCTCCCGGAGCGATCGCCCCAGCCGGCGTCGGTATCGTCCCGGGACTGCTGGTCCAGCGGGTCCCGGAAGACCAACCGGGCCTTGGTCGCGGGCTTCGTCCGCGGCTCCCGGGCCTGGTCCTGCTCCCGGCTCTGGTCGTGGCTCTGGCCCCCGCTCCGCCCCTGCTCCTGGCCGCGCTCCGCCGCCCGTTCCCGTCCCTGCTCGTTCACCCTGTCCACTCCGTCGTTCGTTCGCCTCGTCCTGCCCGCCTCGTCCTGCCCCTCCAGCCTAAGAGCCCGTGGCACGCCCCGGGCCCCGGTGCGGACCGCTCCGCACCGGGGCCCGGATGGGGCTCGGCAGACCTGCCCGGCGGCCGGGTCAGGCGGCTTCGAAGCCCGCGTGGTCGGCGATCTTCTTCAGCTCGGCCAGTGCGTGCTTCTCGATCTGGCGGATCCGCTCGCGGGTGAGGCCGTGCTGCTTGCCCACCTCGGTGAGGGTGCGCTCGCGGCCGTCCTCCATCCCGTAGCGGGAACGGATGATCGAGGCCGTGCGGTCGTCCAACCGCCCGATCAGGTCGTCCAGTTCCTCACGGCGGAGCATGACCATCACGGCGTCCTCGGGGGACGTCGCCCCGGTGTCCTCGACCAGGTCACCGAACTGGGTCTCGCCCTCGTCGTCCACCGACATGTTGAGGCTGACCGGGTCGCGTGCCCAGTCCAGCACGTCCTTGATCCGGGCCTCGGTGGTGTCCAACTCGGCCGCGATCTCGGCCGGCTCGGCCTCGCGACCCAGCTCCTTGGACTTCTCCCGCTGCACCCGCCGGATCCGCCCCAACTCCTCCACCAGGTGCACGGGCAGCCGGATGGTGCGGGACTGGTCGGCGATGGACCGGGTGATCGCCTGCCGGATCCACCACGTCGCGTACGTGGAGAACTTGAAACCCTTGGCGTAGTCGAACTTCTCGACGGCGCGCACCAGACCCGCGTTGCCCTCCTGGATGAGGTCAAGCAGCGGAAGGCCGCTGCGCGGGTACCGGCGGGCGACCGCCACCACGAGTCGGAGGTTGGAACGGATGAAGACGTCCTTGGCTCGCTCGGCGTCGGCGGCTATCGCCTCCAGCTCCTCGCGCGTGATGCCGTCGGGGAGTTCGCCCTCGTCCAGCAGGTGCTGGGCGTACACCCCGGCCTCGATCCGCAGCGAGAGCTCGACCTCCTCGGCGGCATCGAGCAGGGGTGTCCTGGCGATCTCGTCGAGGTACATGCCGACCAGGTCACGGTCGGCCTCAAGGTTGGTCGGGCGGGCCGCGCGAGTCCGGTCGGCCCTGTCGCGAACGACGGCACGGGTGGCCATGCTTGCTCCCTTTGCTGGTGTTGCCGAGGTCTGCCTGCCTGCCCGGAGGGCAAGAAATGCGGGCCCCACGGGGCTCACACGTAACGATCCAACGAACAGATTCCGGACAACATTCCCAAGTCACTCAGATTCTTCCGCGTGATGCAGTATCCTGCCGGTTTTCACCCGGACTTGGACGCTCGGCGATCGCCCGGACACCCCCCGTGTCCACGGGCGACCGCCCCCGGGGCGGCTCCTTCACTCGCCCCTCACGCCCCCGTCACCTACTCGTTGAACCCGCGAACGACCGTGCGCGTTCCCGCACACCCCCGTCCTCCGCCCGCGCCCGCGCCCCGGCGCACGCAGGACCTCCGCACAAACGATGCCGAATCGCTATCGCTCCAGCTCCTGATCGGCACAGGACACTGGGAAGGTGTCAGCCATGCACCTGACCAACAGCACGAACTCCGTCACTACGCGTCACCGCAGTCTCATCCGGGATGCCGCGGTCGCGTTGGGCTGTGCCGCGCTGTTCGGCCTCCTGGCGACTCTGGTGACGGGCCACTGGCGCCCGCTCACCCGCTTCGACCAGGAGTGGATCGGCGAACTGCACATCTATGCCCGGGAGCACCGGATCTGGACCGCCGCGGTGCAGACGCTCTCGGACATCGGCGGCACCGTCACGATGCGTTCACTCCTCGGAATCGCCGCCGCCTGGCTCTGGTTGATCGGCGCGCGGGTGCTGGCCGGCTGGGTCGCCGCGCAGACCCTGGTCGGCTGGGGCGCCCAATGGGCCCTGAAGCTGACCTTCGACCGAGGACGGCCCACCTTCTCCGACCCGGTCTCGCACGCCGGTGGCCCGGCCTTCCCGTCCGGCCACGCCATGGCCTCGGCGATCACCTGCGCCGTCCTGGTCGGCCTGGTCTGGTACCGGGTCCGCCGCCGGGGCCGGACCGCCGCATGCGCGGTGGCAGCGGCGACGGTGCTGACCATCGGCTGGACCCGGGTCGCGCTCGGCGTGCACTGGCCCAGCGACGTGCTGGGCGGCTGGCTGGCCGCCGGAATCGTGCTCGGCGCCGTCACCGCCGTGATCGAGCTCTGGCGGCCGGGCGCCCTGGCCCGCGACGTGCGGCGGGTCAACTGGCGCACCAGGCCCCGGGTCCAACGGGTCATCGTGCCCTCCGTCCGGTCGCCCCGCACCGCCGACCCGCTGGACGACGCACCGCTCGACGACGCACCGCTCGACGACCGCGTTCCGGCCGACGGCGTTCCGGACCACGACGGTCCGGACCACGGCACTGCAGGCGACGGCGCTCTGAGCAATGCCGCCGATCGGACGCGCAAAAGCACTGGTTGAGGCGCCGTCACCGGTCCGGAGCCATCCGCTAGCGTGACCGCCATGCCCACCACCCCTGCTCCCGCCGCCACCGCCGGACACCCCGAGCGGCCGCTGCGGATCGCCACCGTCCAGACCCAGGCCGTGGCCGGCGACATATCCGCCAACGCCGCCCAGGCCGCCGAGCTGATCCGCGAGGCGGCCGACGCCGGCGCCCGCCTGGTGCTGTTCACCGAGAAGTTCCTCTCCGGGTACGAGCCCGAGCTGATCCGCACCGACCCGCTCGAGTACACCGTCCAGCCCGGCGATCCGCGCCTGGCGCCGATCGCCGACGCCTGCCGCGAGACGGGCACCGTCGCCGTCGTCGGCGCCGCCGTGCAGGACGGTGCCGACCTGCTGATCTCCGCCCTCGTCCTCGGCGCGGACGGCGGCTTCGTCACCCGCTACGACAAGCAGCACCTGTTCAAGGCCGAACGCGACCTCTACCGCCCCGGGACGGCCGGCTGCACGCTCGAGCTGGACGGCTGGCGGCTCGGTCTCGGCATCTGTTACGACTCCGGCTTCCCCGAGCACGCCCGCGCCGCCGCACTCGACGGCTGCCACGCCTACCTGGTCGGCGCGCTGTTCAGCGTGGGCCACGGCCACCACGAGTCCCGGGTCTGGTTCCCCGCCCGGGCACTCGACAACACCGTCTACACGGTGCTCGCCAACCACATCGGCCGCACCGGCTCCTGGCACACCTGCGGCGGCAGCGCGGTCTGGGGACCGGACGGCCGCCTGATCGCCGAGGCGAGCGAGGACCGCCGCGAAGTCGTGGTGGTCGACCTCGACCCCACCGTCCTGCGCACCACCCGGGAGACGGAGACCCTGCTCACCGACCTCGCCCTCGCCGCCGGACGCCCCACCGGGGAGCGCACCCGGTTCACGCTGTCCTGAGCCGGCCGCCGGCCGGCCGGCCGGAAAAGGCCGCAGGCCCCCGACCCGGAGTGGGCGGGGGCCTGCGGCCTTCGTGCTGGTCGTGCCCCAGGCAGGATTCGAACCTGCGACACCGGCTTTAGGAGAGCCGTGCTCTATCCCCTGAGCTACTGAGGCGTGGCCCGGCGTGGCGAGGCCGCTCACAGCGTACCGGATCAGGGGTGGGGAGCGGGGTGGCGGACGGGGTGCGGGTGGGGCTGCGGTGGGGGTGCGGGTGCCGACGGGGTGTCAGGGCGGGTCAAGTAGCCTGCCGGGACGTGTCGGATGTGCTCCGGCACGCCGTGCGAAGGAGACGAAGGACCCGATGAGACCTGCTGTGCGCCCGGTGGTCCGTCTGCTGGGGCAGGTGTGGTTGTGGCCCGCGGTGGTGATGCTGGCGGTGGGCGGGTACCGGCTGGGGACACCGGACCTGTGGCGGGACGAGATCGCGACCTCGACGGTGGCCACCCGCTCGCTGGGCGACCTGCTGCGGCTGCTCCAGCACATCGACGCCAGCAACGGCGCGTACTACCTGCTGATGCACGGCTGGACGGCGGTCTTCGGCGATTCGACGGTGGCGCTGCGGATACCTTCCGTGCTGGCCATGGCGGGGGCCGCGGCGTTCGTGGCGCTCACCGCCCGGCGGCTGTTCGGCGGCCGGGTCGCGGCGATGAGCGCCGGCCTGCTGTTCACGGTGCCGCCGCTGGTCTCCCGGTACGCCCAGGAGGCGCGCTCGTACGCGCTGGTGACCTGCGCGATCGCGGCCGGCACCTACTTCCTGCTGCGGGCGCTGGAGCGGCCGTCCTGGCGGCGCTGGGCGCCGTACTGCGCGGCCATGGCGCTGGCCGGCGCCGGACACCTGGTCTCCTTCAGCACGCTGGCCGGGCAGGCCGCCCTGGTCGCGCTGCACCTGTGGCGCACCCGGGAGGCGTCGGACCGGCGGCTGCTGTGGCAGTACCCGCTGGCGGTCGCGGTGGCGGCGGTTCCGGTGCTGCCGGTGGTGCTGCTGGGGAGCCGCCAGTCGGACCGGCAGCTGGGCTGGATAGCCACGCCGTCCCTCGGCCGCCTGACCCACTTCGGCGAGAACCTGTTCGGCGCGGGCCCGGTGTTCTACGACTTCGTGCTGCTGGCCCTGCCGGCGCTGGTGCTGCCCGGCCGGCGGCTGCAGGCCTGGCAGGTGCTGCTGCTCGCCGAGCTGCCGGTGGTGAGCGTCTGGCTGGTGTCCCGGCTGGGCGGGACCTCGTACTTCATCGACCGGTACCTGCTGTTCACGGTGCCCGCCTGGGCGGTGCTGGCCGGCGGCGGCGTCGGGGCGGCGTACGGCGCGGTGGCGGCCCGCGCGCGCCGCGACCCGGCGCCCCGGAGGGCCGTCACGGCGGCCGGGCTGCTGGCGGTGGGGCTGCTCGCCGTACCGGCCGTGGCGGCACTGCCCGAGCAGCCCGCGGTGCGGTACGTGGGCTCGCACAACGCCTCGGAGGAGCCGTTCAGGGCGGCCGCCCGGACGATCGCCGCCGGCTACCGCTCCGGGGACGGGATGGCGGCCCCGCTGGGCGACCAGGCCTGGGCGATGGTCTGGCCGGGCGTCAGCTACTACCTGCCGTCGGACGTCCACCCGTACCCGGTGTTCGTCGCGCGGAGCGCCGACGACGCGGAGGACCTGTCACCGACGCCCTGTGCGAAGCCGGAGGCCTGCCTGGGCCCGGTGTCCCGGATCTGGCTGCTGGTGCTCGGCGACACCCCGGACCCGCTGGGCACCATGCCGACGGACCAGGCGCAGGTGCTCCGCACGCAGTACGGCGACCCGGACCAGGTCACGCCGCTCGGCGGGTTCACGCTCGCGCTGCTCGACCGCGACACGTAACCCCGACACGTAACCCCGACATGGAGCCCCGGCGCGGGCGTCGGGGCGGGCGTCGGGGCGGGCGTCGGGGCGCGAACGCTGAAGGGGAGCCGGTCCGGACCGGCTCCCCTTCAGCGTTCGGCGGTTCAGCAGTCCAGTGGTTCAGCGACCTCGACCGTCCCGACCGTCCCCACGGTCTCGACGGTCTCGCCGGTCTCGACGGTCTCGCCGGCTCACAGCGTGCGCAGCAGCCGGGCCTGGATGGACGCCGGGTTGAGGTCGGACTGGAGGGCCACCGGGACCTCCGCCTTGTCCTCGCCCGCGCCCACCCGCAGCACGCCGACCTCCTTACCGGCCTTCTCGGTGTGGCCGATCTTCGACGCGTCCAGGGTGACCGTGCCGGAGATGCCCGGGAAGCCCGCCACCACCAGGTCCTTGGTCGCGACGAGCGGGACCTTGCCGCCGAGCCCGTCGTCCACCGAGCCGACGACGTCGCCCTGCTTCACCACGGTCTGACCGGTCACGCCGTTCTGCGCGGCCTGGATCTGCTTGCCGCTGACCTTGAGCACGGTCGGCAGGATGCCGTCGTTCGGGGCGGGTGAGGTGGCCTGCTGGCCCAGGGTGACGCCGAGGATCAGCCGCTTCACGCCGCCGATCTCCTTGTACGCGGCCCACATCAGGCAGCCGCCGGCCGGAGTGCTGGAGCCCGTCTTCACGCCGATCACCCCGGTCTTCGGGTTGATCAGGTTGTTGGTGTTGGGGATCCGCGCGTTGTTGAAGTTGGTCTCCGGGGTGGAGACGATCTGCCGGAAGATCTCGTCCTGCATGACCTGCTCGGCCAGCTTCAGCTGGTCCTTGGCGGTGGACTTGGTGTCCGCGTTGTAGCCCGCCGGGTCCGCGTAGATGGTGTTGGTCATGCCGAACTTGGCCGCGGTGTCGTTCATCAGCTTGACGAACGCGTCCTCGGAGCCGGAGTGGAAGCGGGCGAGCAGCCGGGCCACGTTGTTGGCCGACGGCAGCATCAGCAGCTCCAGTGCCTGGTACTCGGTGAGCACCTGGCCCTCGACGAGCGTCACCTTGGACTCGTCGACGTTGCCGGACTCCTGCGCGGCCTGCTTGTCGACCATGATCTTCGGGCCGCCCTCCCCCTTTTTCAACGGGTACTTCTGCAGGATCAGGTAGGCGTTCATCACCTTGGTGACGCTGGCGATCGAGGCCGGAGTCTCCGGGCCCGAGCTGCCGAGGCTGCCGACGCCGACCACCTCGGCCGCGGACTGGCCCTTGGTCGGCCAGGCGAGGTCCAACTGGTCGCCGGAGAAGCTGTAGCTGCCCGTGGTGGTCATCTTCACCTTGGCGTCCGGCAGCGGGCGCAGCAGCTGGGCCACCACGACGGCGCCGAGCACCAGGGCGAGGAAGACGGTCCAGATGGTCACCCGCTTGAGGGCGCGGCGCAGCGGCGAGACCGGGCGGGCGTTGAGGGAGGCCAGGACCTCCATCGCCTCCACGGTGTTCTCGGGCGAGGGCAGCGGCAGCGGCTCCGGTGCGGGCAGCGGCTCGGGCTTCGGCAGCGGCGGGACCGGCGGCACCGGCTGCGGGCCGGGCTCGGGCAGCGGCTTCGGCGCGGGACCGGGCACGGGGCTGGGCACGGGCTTGGGAGCCGGCTTCGGCTCGGGCTCCGGGACGGGCTCCGGAACGGGCCGGGGCTTCGGCTCGGGCTCGGGGAGGGGAGCCGGCGCCGGGGGCTCGGGCACGGTGCCGGCCGCCGCGGCGGCGGCGCGCAGCGGCACGGGCTTCTGAAGCTTCTCGGCCTGCCCCGACTTCTGACCGGGCTGCCCGGTCTCGGTCAGTGCGACGGGGGAGGCGTCGGCGGCGGGAGTGTCAGCGGCGGAGGCGCCGTCAGTGTCCTCGGCGCCCTCCGTGTCATCGGTGTCATCGGTGCCATCGGTGTCCGCGGCAGGCTTGGTGGCTCCGACGCTCTCGGACTTCGCGGACTTCGCGGACTTCTCGGCCTTGTCGGCGTTCTCGGGCTCGGCGGACTCTTCGGCCCCGGCGGTCGGAGCCGACTCGGTCCCGGTGGACTCGGTCCCGGTCTCGACGTCTGCGGGCTCGACCGCCTTCGCCGCCGCCTTCGCCGCCCCGGCCGCAGCCGTCCGGATGGCGAGACGCGGGTCGGCGGCGGACGGACGCTCGGCGGGGTCCTTCGTCCCGGCGGCCGACGACGCGGCCCCCTCCTTCTCCCCTTCACCACCGGAACTCCCGCTACCGGCAGGCTTCACCAGCTCCTCGGGCAGTCGCAGCGCGGTGGTCTTGTTGTCCACCGGCAGCCGCAGCATCGTCGTCTTGCTGTCCACATCCCGGACGCGGAGCTGTACGGTCGAACCGCCCTTGGCCCCGGCCGCCGGAACACTGTCGGACGCCTTCGCGGACGCCTTCGCGGACGAATCCGAGGATGGCTTCGCGGACGCCTCGGCGGGCGCCTTCGGGGACGCCTCGCCGGTGGTCGCCGCGGAGCTGCCCGAGGAACCGTCCGAAGCGGCCCCGGCTGACGCCCCGGCAGCGGCCGGGCCGGCACCGCCCTCGGCGGACTCGACGGACCCTGCGACCCCTGCGGCCCCGGCCGACCCGGTGGCATCAGCCGCCGCCGTACCGGCCCGTTCGCGGTCGCGGTCCTGCTCCCGCTCGCCGTCCCTCAGCACCCTGTCGGGGGACTCGCCCACGTATCCCAGCCTCCTCAACGCCCGGCGGGGCACCGACGAACCCGATTTCGGGAAGCCGACGCCCCGCCCCGTGTACCTGTACAGTCTCCGCCACCGACGGCGTTCCCACCGCGCACACCCCGCCCGACCGGCTCTTATTGCCATCGCTCGGCCGCACCGCGGTCCGTTCACCGGTCAGACGCGGGGCCCGCGGCCCCCGGTTCCGTGCCTTCACCGCAAGGTCACGATTCGGAGGCGTACTCGACAAGCCCGTGTGAGAGGCGTCACCCTGTCTCTCATCCACGCGGGGAGGCTTGGATGGGCAAGAGCCGCAGAACTGTTCCCGAGGAACTCTTGCTGCTCGCTTTGGACCCGACCACGGGTACCACTGCGCAGCCGCAGACCCTCGACCTCGGACTCGCCGGGGCGCAGCTCGTCGAGCTGTCCCTGGCCGGACGGATCGTACCGGAGGGAGACCGAATCGCTGTCGTGCTCGCACGGCCGACCGGCGACCCCACCCTTGACCACGCACTGGAACTGCTGCGCCGACGCGGCAGTCCGGTCCGCGCGGCGCACTGGATCGGCGGGCCGCGGCTGGGGCTGCGGCAGACCTATCTCGCGCACCTGGAGCGCTGCGGCATGGTGACCGCCGTGCCGGGCCAGGTGTGCGGGGTGCTGCCGACCATCCGGTACCAGGCGTCCGACGACTGCACCAACGCCGCGATCAAGCAACGGCTGGACACCGCGATCCGCACCGGCGTGCCGCCGGACCCGCGGACCGCGGCGCTCGCGGCGCTCGCCCACTCGGTGGGTCTGGGCAAGCACCTGTACCCGGGCAACGAGGGCCGGTCCTCGCGGTCGCGGCTGCGCGACCTGATCCGGTACGACCCGCTCGGCGGGATGGTCGCGCACGCCGTGATGGACGTGCAGAACGGCCTGCCGGCGCAGCAGAACCGTTCTTCCCAGGGGCCGGGCGGCCCCGGGCCGGCCACCGCCACCAGTCGCTCCGGCTCCCGTGCGGCGGGCCGGGGTTCGGGCGGGCGGGTCCCCGCCTCCCGGGTCGGCGTCCGCTGAACCGGGAGCGCATGACGGTCCGCCGGCCCGGAAACACCCCGGCGGTCCGCTGCCCCGGGAAGGCACCGGCGGTCCGATGATCTGAGCGGTCCGGCCGTCCCGGTGGACGGGCCGGCGCACGATACACCGTCCGACGCACCCGAGGGCCCGCCCGACGGCGCGCGCAGCCTCGCCCGCGCCTCTCGGAGGCGCTGAGCGACCCGACGCGCGACCGGTACCACTGGCACCACCGGCACCACACGCACCATCAGAGCCACCGAGGGGCGGTCGCCCCGCGACGCAAGTCGCCCGGCGACCGCCCCTCTTGCCGTCCCCGGAAGTCCTACGGAAGTCCCGCGGAAGCCCACCGGAAGCCCCACCAAATCCACCCGGAACCCCGCGGCGGCCCGCTCCCGCCCGTGCCGGAGGCAGGCGCGAGGGCGGTTCCGGAGGCGTCCGCCGCACCACCCCGTCCGAGTCGCCCGGCCGCGTTACCACCTGGGGGCTTTCGCTGTCTCACGGAAGCGCTTTTCCGATGATCTGTTCTACCGCGCTGCGGTGAATCCCCGGCGCCGACCTGGCCCAAGGTGACATGCTGCTCCAAGTCAGGGGGGTTGCTCCCGATGTCCGAAGTGTTCCGAGGACTGCCGTTCCGACGATCACGAGAGGTCCGGCCGGAGGTCGAAGTGTCCGCCAACGTCAATCCCACCGTCCGCCGTCGTCGCCTCGGCTCGGAGCTCCGCAAACTCCGCGAGGGCCTCGGCATGACGGCGGAGGAGGTCGCCGGGCGGCTGATGGTCTCCCAGTCGAAGATCAGCCGCCTGGAGAACGGCCGCCGCAGCATCAGCCAGCGCGACGTTCGCGACCTCTGCGATGTGTACAAGGTGACCGACGACCAGATGCGCTCCAGCCTCATGGAGATGGCCAAGGAGTCGCGCCAGCGCGGCTGGTGGCACGACTTCAACGACATGCCCACCCCGTACAGCGTCTACATCGGGCTGGAGGCCGAGGCCTCCTCGATCCGCGCGTACGAGTCCTCCTTCGTCCCGGGCCTGCTGCAGACCGAGCAGTACGCCCAGGCCGTGGTCGAGGGCACCCAGCCGGACACCGACGCGAACGCCGTGCAGCGCAGGGTGCAGGTCCGGATGAAGCGCCAGGAGCGCGTCCACGGCGAGAACCAGCTGGGCAGCCTGTGGACCGTCATAGACGAGGCGGTGCTGCGCCGCGAGGTCGGCAGCAAGGAGGTGATGGCCCGGCAGCTGCGGCAGATGCTGGAGCTCAGCCTGCGGCCGAACATCACCATCCAGGTGATCCCGTTCTCGCACGGCGCGCATCCCGGTATGACCGGGACATTCTCCCTGCTGGAGTTCCCCGAGTCAGCCGATTCCACGGTTGTCTACTTCGAAGGTGTGACGAGCGATCTCTACCTCGAGAAGGAGGCTGATGTGCGCCGCTATACCGGTCTCTACGACTACCTGAGGGCGGCCGCACTCGGTGTCGCGGAGAGCCGGTCGCTGATAGCCGACATCGAAAAGGAATTCCACGAATGATCACCCCGTCCGAGCACGGAACCCGATGGCGCAAGAGCAGTCACAGCGGCGGCCAGGGCGCGTGTGTGGAGATCGCCCTCCCCGGCGCGGGGGAGGTGGCGGTCCGGGACTCCAAGGATCCCCGGGGGCCGCACCTGCGTTTCTCGACCGAGGCCTGGAACTCCTTCGCCTCGGCGGCGGCTGCGGGCGCCTTCGGCGAACTCCCCGGCTGACCCGGCCCGAGCGGTTCCGTACCCGGACCAGTTGCCCGTAGCGCTCTCCGTCGCCCCTCGCGGCGGTCGGCGCTACGGGCAACTGCCGTGTCGGGGGCAGGCGGTCGGCCGGTACGGCGAGGACGGCGAGGACGCAAGAACGGCGAGAACGGGCCGGGACGGCCGGGACAGCCGATGGCGGTGCCTCAGCCCGCCACCGGGTAGCGGGCGCACCAGCCGGCGCCCTCCGCCGTCCGCGGGTCGTGCAGTTCGGCGCCGTGCACCAGCTCCAGCACGAAGTCGTCGGCGAGTTCGAGGATCGCGGCACGCCCCTCGACGCCCGCCACCAGACCCGGCGGCAGCGCGGTCTCCCCGTGCAGCACGCCGAGCAGGTTGCCGCAGATCGCCCCGGTGGAGTCGCTGTCCCCGGAGTGGTTGACCGCCAGCAGCAGGCCCGAGCGGACGTCGTGGGCGACCAGCGCGCAGTAGACCGCGATCGCCAGCGCCTCCTCGGCGACCCAGCCCTCCCCCAGCGCCTCGACCCGCTCGGCGGAGGGCTCGCCGGCCCGCACCGCGTCCAGGGCGGCCCGCAGCGCGGCGGTGGTCTCCTCGTGCGCCTGCCGCTCGGAGAGCAGGGCGAGCGCGAGGTGGACGCCCTCCTCCAGGGTGCCGCCGCGGGCCACCGACTGGATGATCACCGCGAACGCGCCCGCCGCGAGGTAGCCGGTGGGGTGGCCGTGGGTGAGCACCGAGCACTCCACCGCGAGCTGGAACACCAGGCCCGGCTCCCAGGTGGTGAGCAGCCCGAACGGCGCCGCCCGGGCGACCGTGCCGCAGGCCTTGGAGTGCGGGTTCTTGGGCCGCTCCAGGGTGCCGAGCCGCTCGGCGTCCGGCCCGGTGAGGCCGGACAGGCAGCCCTGGCCGGGGGCGCGCCGGGCGTACAGCCACTCCTCGCGGCCGAGCCAGCCGAGGTCGGGGCGGCGCTCGTCCGGGCCCCAGTCGCGCTGGGTGGCGGCCCAGCGCAGGTAGGCCAGGTGCAGGTCGGTGGGCGGGTGCCAGCTGCCGGTGTCGCGCCGGATGTGGGCGCGGATGAGTCCGTCGACGGTGAACAGGCTGAGCTGGGTGTCGTCGGTGACGGCGCCGGTGCGCCCGAACGCGGGGACGTAGCCGGTGACGCCCTGCGGGCCGTGCTGGGCCCTGATCTTCTCCAGCGCCTCGAACTCGACGCCGGCGCCGAGCGCGTCGCCGATGGCCCCGCCGAGCAGACAGCCCCGCACCCGGCTGCGGTAGTCCTGCTGCTGGGCGCGGGACCACAGTGGCATCACGACGGGGCGCCTTTCCTCGGAGTGGGGGGCCGCACACGACGCTCGGCCGATCGCGCGCCCTCGCACTGTACTTCGGCGGCCCGTACGGATCGACGGCATCCCTCGAACTGCAGTACCCTCCTCCGCCCCATCCCGCCGGGACCCCGCACGGACGGCGGCCGGGCCTCCGTGGACCGACTGCCGCCCCGCGCGGGCTCGGCGCCGGGTCAGTCCAGCACCGGCAGCAGCTCCGGCAGGTGCCCGTCCGAGGCCAGCGCCGCCGCCTGCCGCTCGGCCGGCACCTCGCCGTAGGTGGTGGTGCGCTGGCGGTACGGACGGCCCGCCGCCTCGGCGATCGCCCTCAGGTCGCGCACCGACTTGTAACTCCCGTACGCCGAGCCGGCCATCCGCGAGATGGTCTCCTCCATCAGCGTGCCGCCCAGGTCGTTGGCCCCGGAGCGGAGCATCTCGGCCGCGCCCTCGGCGCCCAGCTTGACCCAGCTGGTCTGGATGTTGGGGATGTGCGGGTGCAGCAGCAGCCGGGCCATCGCGACCACCGCGCGGTTGTCCCGGGCGGTCGGGCCGGGCCGGGAGACGCCGGCCAGGTAGACCGGGGCGTTGGTGTGGATGAACGGCAGGGTCACGAACTCGGTGAACCCGCCGGTCCGTTGCTGGATCTCCGCGAGCAGCCGCAGGTGGCCGAGCCAGTGCTCCGGGGTGTCCACGTGCCCGTACATCATCGTGGACGAGGAGCGGATGCCCAGCTCGTGCGCGGTGGTGACCACCTCGACCCAGGTCGCGGCCGGCAGCTTGCCCTTGGTGAGCACCCAGCGGACCTCGTCGTCCAGGATCTCGGCGGCGGTGCCCGGGATGGTGTCCAGACCGGACTCCCGGGCCCGCTGCAGCCAGTCGCGGATCGACAGCCCGGTGCGGGTCGCGCCGTTGACCACCTCCATCGGGGAGAAGGCGTGCACGTGGATGCCGGGCACCCGCTCCTTCACCGCGCGGGCGATGTCGAAGTAGGCGGTGCCGGGCAGGTCCGGGTGGATGCCGCCCTGCATGCAGACCTCGGTGGCACCCACCTCCCAGGCCTGCGCGGCCCGGTCGGCGACCTGCTCCAGGGACAGCGTGTAGGCGTCCGCGTCGGTGCGGCGCTGGGCGAAGGCGCAGAAGCGGCAGCCGGTGTAGCAGACGTTGGTGAAGTTGATGTTCCTGGTGACGCAGTAGGTGACCTCGTCCCCGACCGCGGCGCGGCGCACGTCGTCGGCGATCCGGCAGAGCGCGTCCAGGGCCGGGCCGTCCGCGTGGAAGAGCGCCAGCGCGTGGTCGTCGGTCAGCTTCTCCGGGTCGTCGGCCGCCACCGCCAGGGCCTCCCGCAGGTCCCCGGCGAGGCGCTCGGGCGCGCCCTTGGCGAGCACCTGCTCGCGCAGCACCTCCCAGTCGCCGTACACGTCCTCGAAGTCGGCCCGGCGGTCGCCGGTGCGGCCCTCGGTGTCGATGGTGGCGTGCAGGTCGGTCCGGCCGTACGACTCCGGCAGATCCTCCGGCTCCTGCCAGGGCAGGCCGCGGACCACCGCGTCCGGGTTCGCCAGGCCGGTCTCCGGGTCGGCCAGGGCCCGGACGTGCGGCAGCACCCGCGGGTCCAGCCAGGGCTCACCCCGGCGCACGTACCCGGGGTAGACGGCGAGGCGCTCGCGCAGCTCGAAGCCGGCCGCCACCGAACGCTCGGCCAGCCGCTCGATCTGCGGCCAGGGGCGCTCGGGGTTGACGTGGTCCGGGGTGAGCGGGGAGACCCCGCCCCAGTCGTCGACGCCGGCCGCGATCAGCCGCTCGTACTCGCCGTCCACCAGGTTCGGCGGGGCCTGCAGGCAGGCGGCCGGGCCCAGCAGGTGCCGGGCCACCGCCACGGTGGCGACCAGCTCGTCCAGTTCGGCGTCCGGCATGCCGCGCATCGCCGTGTCCGGCTTGGCGCGGAAGTTCTGCAGGATCAGCTCCTGGATGCCCTGGTAGGCGCGGGAGACCTTGCGCAGCGCGAACAGCGACTCGGCGCGCTCCTGGTAGGTCTCGCCGATGCCGATCAACAAGCCGCTGGTGAACGGGACCGAGCTGCGCCCGGCGTCCTCCAGCACCCGCAGGCGGACGGCGGGCTCCTTGTCCGGGGAGCCGAAGTGCGGACCGCCGGGCTCGCTCCACAGCCGGGTGGCGGTGGTCTCCAGCATCATGCCCATCGAGGCGGAGACCGGCTTCAGCCGCTGGAAGTCCGTCCAGCTCAGCACCCCGGGGTTGAGGTGCGGCAGCAGGCCGGTCTCCTCCAGGATGCGGATCGACATCGCCCGCACGTAGGCGATGGTGTCGTCGTAGCCGTGCGCGTCCAGCCACTCGCGGGCCTCGGGCCAGCGGTCCTCGGGCTTGTCGCCGAGTGTGATCAGGGCTTCCTTGCAACCGAGTTCGGCGCCGCGCCGGGCCACCTCCAGCACCTCGTCCGGGGACATGAACGCCCCCAGGCTTCGCCCGGGAGGTGCCCCCACCGTGCCCTTCGCGGCCCGGCGCAGCTTGCCCGGGACGGTGGCGAAGGTGCAGTAGTGGCACTTGTCCCGGCACAGCCGGGTGAGCGGGATGAAGACGCTCTTGGAGTAGGTGATGACTCCGGGACGGCCAGCCGCTTCGAGGCCGGCGTCGCGCAGCCGGGCGGCGCTCGAACAGAGCCGGCTCAGGTCCTCGCCTCGGGCTTGCAGCAGTACGGCGGCCTCGGTGACGTCGAGGGCGACGCCGTCCCGGGCGCGGCGCAGGGCGCGGCGCATCGCGTTCGCCGTCGGGGGGTTGCTTGCGTCCATGGCGGTTCCGTCCATGGCGCGACCCTACGCCAGCGGTGGTACCCGGGGATGAGCAACCCTGAGGCCGTCTCAGGGTCGGCATACCCACGAAGGCCAATCCGATCTGGCCCTGCAGGGCGATGACGGTGGCGGCGCGGCACCGTCTAATGGAGGGGCAAGGCCAAGCGCACGTGTTCGCAGAGGAGTTGAGTACGCCATGACCAATGAGACGGCGACGGGGGACGAGCTGGACGGCGACGTGCCGTACCGCTCGCGGCGGCGCGTGCTGGTGCGCGCCGCGGTACCGCTGGCGGTGGCCGCGGTGATCGCCGCGGGAGCCGGGCTGGTGCCCGCACTGGCCGCCGACTCCCCGCCCGACCTGCCGACCCTGACGGCCGAACAGGTGGTCGCCAAGGCGCTCGGCTCCGAGGCCCAGACCCTGTCCGGGACGGTCTCGATCAGCACCGACCTCGGCCTGCCCAGCCAGCTGCTGGGCGCGGCCGGCGGGATCGGCGCGGCCGCGGCCGGGCACGGCGGGGACGGCGCGAGCGCGTCGGCGGACCCGCAGGCCAAGCTGCTCGGCCTGCTCGGCGGGGACCGCACGCTGCGGATCGCGGCGGACGGCCCGGACCACCAGCGGGTCGACATGATGGAGAACATGGCCGGCTACACCCTCGTCCACAACGGCGACCAGACCTGGGCCTGGGACAGCTCGACCAACAGCGCCGTGCACCTGACCGGCCGGGCCGCCGACAAGCACCCCGCGGCCCCGCTGTCCGAGCTGCCGACCACCCCGCAGGACGCCGCCCGGCAGTTCCTGACCGCGAGCGCCGGCACCACCTCGGTGACCGTGGCCGGGACGGCCAACGTGGCCGGGCAGAAGGCCTACCAGCTGAGCGTGAAGCCGACCCAGAACGGCTCGACCGTCGCAGAGGTCCGGATCGCGGTGGCCGCCGACAACGGCGTGCCGCTCGCGGTGGCGGTGAAGTCCACCGACGGCACCACCGTGCTGGACGTCCACTTCACCGACGTCTCCTTCGCCAAGCCGGCCGCCAAGACCTTCGACTTCGCGGTGCCCAAGGGCGCCAAGGTGACGGAGAAGAAGGCGGACGAGGCGGCGGCCGGGCACGGGACGGCGGGCGAGCACGGAGCCGCGACCGGGCACGGAACGGCGGGCGAGCACGGGACGGCGCCCGGCGGCGCCAAGAGCCACGAGGGCGCGAACGTGATCGGCGAGGGCTGGACGACCGTGTTCACCTCGCAGCTGCCCGGCGGCACGGTCGAGGCGCCGAAGGGTGACGGCAAGCACGGCGGCCGCGGCCCGGTGAACCCGCAGGGGCTGATGAAGTCGCTCGGCAAGCAGGTCGACGGCGGCACCCTGATCGGCACCAAGGTGCTCAACGTCCTGCTCACCGACGACGGCCGGGTCTTCGCCGGCGCGGTGACCCTGCCCGTCCTGCAGCACGCCGCCGGGGTGAACTGACGGATGACCAAGACTCCCGTAACGGGGGACGTTACGGAGTCGGCCGGGGGTCCGGGCGCCGAGTCGCGCCCGACCCCCGTTCCCGTTCCGCCCGCTCCCCCGGTCGCCTCCACCACCTCCACCGTCTCCACCGCCTCCGCGGCCCCCGCCTCGTCCGAGGACGTGATCAGAACCCGTGGCCTGACCAAGCGCTTCCGGGGCGGACAGCTCGCCGTGGACGGACTGGACCTGGCCGTGCCGCGCGGCTCCGTCTTCGGCTTCCTGGGCCCCAACGGCTCCGGCAAGACCACCACCATCCGGATGCTGATGGGCCTGATCGCCCCCACCTCGGGCGTGGCCACCGTCCTCGGCGAGCCGATGCCGCAGTCCGTGGCCACCGTGCTGCCCCGGGTGGGCGCGCTGATCGAGGGCCCCGCGCTGTACGGCTTCCTGTCCGGGCGGGACAACCTGATCCGGTTCGACGCCGCCGACCCGACGGCCGACCCGCGCACCCGGCCGCGGCGGGTCGACGCGGCACTGGAGCGGGTCGGTCTGAGCGCGGCGGCGGGCAAGAAGGCCCGCGCGTACTCGCTCGGCATGAAGCAGCGCCTGGGCCTGGCCTCCGCGCTGCTGCAGCCGCGTGAGCTGCTGGTGCTGGACGAGCCGACCAACGGGCTGGACCCGCAGGGCATGCGGGAGATCCGGGCGCTGGTCCGGGAGGTCGCGGCCGAGGGCACCACGGTGTTCCTCTCCTCGCACCTGCTGGACGAGATCGAGCAGGTCTGCACCCACGCGGCGGTGATGTCCCGGGGCCGGCTGGTGGTGCAGGGCACCGTCGCGGAGCTGGCCGCCCGGGCACAGGGCCGGCTGGTGGTCCGCACCCCGGACGTGCCGCGGGCCGTCGAGGTGCTGGCCACCCACCAGGTCACCGCCCTGGTGCCCGGCGAGGGCCGGGTGGACGGCGAGGTGGGCGAACGCGGCGACGAGGCGCTGCCCAAGCTGTGCGCGGCGCTGGTCGAGGCCGGGGTGCGGGTGCACGGCTTCGGGCTGGAGCGGGGCACGTTGGAGGACGCCTTCGTGGCGCTGACCGGGGAGGGCTTCGATGTCGCGGGCTGAGGCGCTTGTGCCGCACACGAACGGGCAGTCACACCCGGCCGGGCAGCCTCGGGCGGAAGGGCAGCAGCCGACGGGCCGGCGGCCGCAGACCGCGGCCGGGTTCCTGGCGCTGTTCCGCAACGAGCTGCACCTGACCTTCCGCCGGCTGCGCACCAAGGTGCTGCTGGGGATCCTGGCGTTGCTGCCGGTCCTGATCGGGGTGATCGTCAAGCTCAACACGGGCAGTCCGCACGAGGGCGGCGGCGGCCCGAGCTTCATCGCGCAGACCACCCAGAACGGGCTGTTCCTGGTGTTCACCGCGCTGGCGGTGGCCCTGCCGGTCTTCCTGCCGATGACGGTCGGCGTGGTCGCCGGGGACTCGGTGGCGGGCGAGGCGGCCACCGGGACGCTGCGCTACCTGCTGGTCGCCCCGGCCGGGCGGACCAGGCTGCTGGCCGCCAAGTTCACCGCCGGGCTGGTGTTCTGCCTGGCCGCGACGGCGGCGGTCGCGGTGGCCGCCCTGGCCACCGGCGCCGCGCTCTTCCCGCTCGGCGAGGTCACGCTGATCTCCGGGGACACCATCGGCTTCGCCGACGCGCTGCTGCGCGCGGTGCTGGTGGCCGGCGTGGTCGCCGCGTCGCTGGCCGGGCTGGTGGCGATCGGGCTGTTCGTCTCCACGCTCACCGGAAGCGGCATCGCGGCGATGGCCGCCACCGTCGGACTGGTGATCACCGTCCAGATCCTGGACGCCTTCCCGCAGCTGGACGCGATCAGGCCGTTCCTGTTCACCCACTACTGGCTCAGCTTCGCGGACCTGCTGCGCGAGCCGATGTACTGGGACGGCGTGCTGAAGGACCTCGGGCTGCAGGCCGCCTACGTCGCCGTGTTCGGTTCGGCGGCCTGGTCGCGCTTCGCCAGCCGGGACATCAGCGCGTGACGGCTCTCAGCGCGTGACGGTGGCCTCGGCCACGTCCACCGGTGCGGATGCGGATGCGGGTCGCGGCACGGCCGCGGCCCGCACGGCGCGGTCGGCCCGCACCTGGCGCAGCGCGTCCCAGGTGAGCAACGAGAGCGCGGCCCAGACCAGGCCGAAGCCGGCCCAGCGGGCGGGCGGCATCGACTCGTGGAAGACCGCGACGCCGATCAGGAACTGGAACACCGGCGCCAGGTACTGCAGCAGCCCGAGCACCGTCAGCGGCACCCGGACGGCGGCCGTGCCGAAGAACAGCAGCGGGATCGCCGTGATCACGCCGCTCAGCACCAGCAGCCCGGAGTGCCCCCAGCCGTACGAGCCGGCCACCGTGTGCCCGAAGGTGCCGCGCCCGCTGACCTCCAGGTAGATCAGGTAGCCGAGGGCGAACGGGAACATGAAGGCGCTCTCCGCCGCCAGGCTCTCCACCCCGCTCAGCCCGACCGTCTTCTTCAGCAGGCCGTAGGTCGCGAAGCTGAGCGCCAGGGTCAGCGCGATCCACGGCAGCCGCCCGTACGCGACGGTCAGCACCGCGACGGCGAGCGCGCCGATGCCCACCGCCGTCCACTGCGCGACGCGCAGCCGCTCCTTGAGCACCAGCACGCCGAAGCCGATGGTGACCAGGGGGTTGATGAAGTAGCCGAGGCTGGTCTCGACGACGTGCCCGGCGTTGACGCCCCAGATGTAGACGCCCCAGTTGACGGAGATCACGGCGGCCGCGCCGGCCAGCATGGCGACTCGGCGGGGCTGGCGCAGCAGCGGGCGTATCCAGCCCCAGTGCCGCTGGGCGGTCAGCAGCAGGACCACCGCGACCAGGGACCAGACCATCCGGTTGGCCACGATGTCGTCGGCGGCGGACGGCTCCAGGAGCGGCCAGAACAGGGGGAAGAGCCCCCAGATGCCGTAGGCCGCGAAGCCGTACCAGAGGCCCCGGCCGTTGTCCTGCTGGTTTGTCTCTGGCATGGCCGAGTGCCCTTCCGCGCGCGTGTGGTCGAGGTGACCGTAGCGGGCGGAAGGGCGGGCTGTCATCTCCGTTTCCGGATTTTGGTCATGACATTGCTTGAATGCAGGACGTTTCCGGTGTTCCGGCCGGTCGGCCGGGGTGGACCGCCGCCGGGGCTCAGGCGCCCAGCGCGGCCCGGACCGACTCGGCGAGCGGGACGGTCGGGCGGCCGATCAGCCGGGCCAGGTCGCCCGGGGTGCCGGCCAGCTCACCGCGGGCGATGCCGGCGTCCACGTCGACCAGGACCTCGGCGAAGCCCTCCGGCAGGCCCGCGCCGACCAGGGCGGCCAGGTGCTCGGCCGGGGCGACGTCGCGGTGCTCGACCGGCTTGCCGGAGGCCTTCGCCAGTTCGGCGGCCAGCTCGGGCAGGCTCCAGGCGGCGTCGCCGCTCAGCTCGTGCACCGCGCCGGCCTCCCCGCCCAGCAGGACCGCGACCGCCGCGTCGGCGTAGTCCCGGCGCGGGGCGCTGGCGATCCGGCCGTCCCCGGCGCTGCCGAGCACCACGCCACGGGCCACCGTGCCGGCCGCGTCGCCGAGGTAGTTCTCGGTGTACCAGCCGTTGCGCAGGAACGCGTACGGCAGGCCGGAGGCGAGGATCAGCTCCTCGGTCGCCCTGTGCTCGTCGGCCAGCCGGAAGGTGGCCGCGCCCGGCGCGCTGGTGTAGGCGAGCAGTGCGACCCCGGCGGCCCGGGCGGCGTCCACCACGGCCCGGTGCTGCGGGATCCGGCGGCCGACCTCGCTGCCCGAGATCAGCAGCACCCGGTCGCCGGCGGCGAAGGCGCCGGCGAGCGTCCCCGGCTCGTCGTAGTCGACCACGCGGACGGCCACGCCGAGCGCGGCCAGGTCGGCGGCCTTCTCGGCGGAGCGGACGGCGACCGCCACCTCGCTCGCGGGGACCCGGGCCAGCAGGCCCTCGACGACGAGCCGGCCGAGCTGGCCGGTGGCACCGGTGACGACGTACATGGTGATGCTCCTCAGGGGGTTCCGTTGGGTTCCGTGGGGCTCCGCGGGGCTCCGGCGGGGCTCCGGCCTCGGAACTCACCCTAGGGATGGCACTAACCTTTCGAAAGTACGCACTTCAAAGTAGGGTACTGACATGAAGGTAAGCGAGCAGTTGAGGGAGCTCCCCCCGCCGAACGTCTTCGACCGGATGTGCCCCTCCCGGGGCGTGCTGGAGCACGTCACCAGCCGCTGGGGGGTCCTCGTCCTCGGCGCGCTGCACGAGCGCGGCTACCGGTTCAGCGAGCTGCGGCGGCAGGTCTCGGGCGTCAGCGAGAAGATGCTCGCCCAGACGCTGCAGACGCTGGAGCGGGACGGCTTCGTGCTGCGCGAGGCGCACCCGGTGATCCCGCCGCGCGTCGACTACAGCCTCACCCCGCTCGGGCGGGAGGCGGCGGAGCTGGTCGCGGCGCTGGCGCACTGGTCGGAGCGGCGGGTGCCGGCCGTGGTCACGGCGCGCGACGAGTACGACGCCCGGAGCGCGGTCGGGTGAGCGGAGCGCGGTCGGGCGAGCGGAGCGCGGTCGGGCGAGCGGGCCGCCGCCGGAATCCCGGACCGCGGTCGGGTGAGCGCCGCCGCTGCCCGAACGGGGGCTACCGCCGGGCGATGAGGGCTTCCAGCCCGTCCAGGACGCGGGCCAGGCCGAAGGCGTAGGCGTGGTCCGGGCTGTACGCCCCGCCGTGCGCCGCACCGGCGGCGGCGCCGACCCGGGCTGCCACCGGGTAGCGCTCGGGGTCGAAGACCCGGGCGAGCAGTCCGGCGTTGGCGGCCCACCACTGCTCGTCGGTCAGCGCGCTGTCCTGCCGGGCGGCGCGTTCGTCGGCGGCCATCCGGGCGCAGGTCTGGACGAAGCCGAGCAGGTGGGTCAGCGCGGCGTCCAGCTCGACGTCGGGCAGGCCGGTGCCCTCGACGGCGCGCAGCTCGTACTCGTACTTGGCCATCAGGCCGGGCCCGAGCGGCGGGCGGCTGGTGGAGACGGCGGCGATCCAGGGGTGGGCGCGGTGCAGCGCGCGGTTGTCGTCGGCGACGGCGGTCACCCGGGCGCGCCAGCCGTCGTCGGCAGGGGTGCTGCGGGGCATCGTCGCGTAGACCGTGTCCAGCATCAGGTCGAGCAGCTCGGCCTTGCCGGGCACGTAGGTGTAGAGCGCCATCGGGGAGACCCCGAGCTCCTGGGCGACCCGGCGCATGGTGACGGCGTCCACGCCCTCGGCGTCCGCGAGGGCGACGGCGGCGGCGGCGATCTCACCGGTCGAGCGCGCCTGCCTGGGCCCGCGCCGACCGGGCTTCTCCTCGGCGGTGAGCCCCCAGAGCAGGGCGAGGGTGCGCGCCGGGTCTCCTGCGCTGCTGCGGTCGGTGGCCATGGGGGCCATCGTTTCACGCATCGACGGGGGCCCTCCACGACGCGGGCCGTTACCGTCTCTTCCCATGACCAGCCCTGAGCCGCTCCCCGGTACGGACACCGCGCAGACCCTCCGCCACCGGGTCACCTGCCGCCGGTGCCACCGGCCGCTGCACGATCCGGAGTCGCGGATGCTGCGGCTGGGGCCGGAGTGCCGCGACCCGGCGGAGCGGGTCGCACGGTTCGACGTCGACCAGGACCCGCTGCCGGGCATCGGGTAGCGGGACCGCTCCGGCCGGGCGGCGCGAGCGGCGGACGGCGCGGACGGCGCGGACGTCAGCGGCGGCCGAGGAGCCGTCCCAGGAAGCCCGGGCGCTGCGGTTCGGGGGCCGGTTCCGGTGCGCGCTCCGACAGCGTGCGCCCCGGCCCGCGATCCGGCTCGGGCCCGGGCGCGAGGTCCGGCGCGGGGCCCAGGCGCCGGGCGTCGGTGGCGTCCTCGGTGTGGATGGCCGCCCGCGCGAGGTCGCGCTCGGCGGGCGACACCCAGGGCGCGGCGAGCACGAGGCGGCACACCGAGCGCAGGATCGTCACCTCGCGCACCCGCCGGGCGTCGACGCAGTAGTGCAGCCGCCGCCGGAGCTGCGCGGCGATGTCGGCGCGGGCCTGCGGGTGCGTCCAGCCGATCGCGACCAGCGCGAAGCCGGCCGCTTCGACGACCCAGTCCTCCGGTCCGAGCAGCAGGTCGAGCAGCACCCGGCGGCGGTCCGACTCCGGCCACGGCTGGTCGGTGCGGTGGTGGGCGATGCCGAGGCAGGCGAAGGCCTGGACGGCGCGCACCCACAGCTCGGGCTGGTGCGCGAGCAGGGCCCGGCCGAGGTCGTCCTCGCGCGGCATCGGCGGGTGGACCAGGACGCCGAGCAGGTCGTCGAGCGACAGCCCGGCGAGGCGGACGGCCTCGTCGTAGGCGGCCGGGACGCTCGGCCAGACGATGCCGGCGGTGGCGCGGACGAGTTCGGCGCTCGCCGGCGCGGGCGGGGCGACGGCAGGCCTGGGGTCGGTGCCGTCCCAGTCCCAGACCCGGGTGGTGGTGGCGGTCGCGGTGAGCGGCCGCCGGAGGTCGGGCTCGGCGACGGACCGGTAGACGACGGTGCAGCGCGGCAGCGCCAGCCGGACGGCCAGCTGCGAGCTGGGCGGCTCGAGGGCGGAGACGCCGCAGTCGATCACGGTGCCGCGGCCGGTGCCGGGCGCCGCGAGGAGCCGGTGCAGCAGGTTGACGGTCGCCTCGGACGTGCCGGGGACCATGCCGAGCCAGGGCTCCCGGTGGCTCAGCCGCGCCAGGAGGTCCTGGGCGTACGCGTGGTCGGGGTGGTCGCGGTGGTGGTCGGCGAGGCCGAGCAGGTGCACCGGGTCGCCGTCCAGGGCGTGGCGCAGCCCGTACCGGGCCGGGGCCGCCTTGGGGTGGTCGGGCTCGGTGGCGAGCACCCGGTCCAACCAGGACAGGCCCTCCGTCGGGCGGCCGAGGGTGGCGTACAGCTCGGCGACGTCGACGGCGAGGTGGCTGCTGGAGTCGTCCCCGTCCGGCGCGACCCGGGCCAGCTCGGCCTCCCAGACGGCGAGTGCCCGCTCGGGGTGGCCGTCGGCGCGCAGGGCGTTGCCGAGCATCACGGCGGGCAGGTAGCCGGGAGCCGCGCGGTGGGCCCGCTCGGCCAGCTCGACGGCGCGGGTGGTGTCGCCGAGGCGGCGGGTCAGACCGGAGGCCATCGCCAGCAACAGCACGTGGTCGCCGTGGCGGGCCAGCACGGCCAGCACGAAGACGTCGAAGGGCCGCACCGCTTCGGCCAGTTCGGCAGGGAGCGGGTCGGGCAGCGCACCGGCCGCGCGGGCCGCCGCCCGGGCGACGACGTCCGGGTCGACCAGGCCGGGCAGGTCCTCCCGGGCCAGCCAGGCGGCGTGTGCCCAGGGACGGGCCGGCTCGTGCTGAATGGCGGAGGCGAGCAGGCCGACGGCCGCGTCCCAGTCTCCCGCCGCGGCCTCCACGTGGGCGCGGCAGACGACCGTGCCGAGGTACACCTCGCCGTCCACCGGGAACAGCGCGCGGGCGGCCGCCGGGCCACCGGCGGCGGCGCACAACTCGGCCAGCGCCTCGTGCAGTTCGGGCAGCTGGGGGTCGGCGAGGATGGCGTCGGAGAGGTGGCCGGCGGCGTGGCCGAGCTCGCCGGAGTCGATCGCCAGCCGGGCGATCGCGACCTCACCCTCGGCCGCCGACCGCTCGTCACCCACGTCGTCGTGACCGCCCACGCCCTGCCCCCCGGGTTGCGTCGCCTCGCTCCGAAGGAGGCTATCCGGTGCGGGCGGCGGTCCGACGATCACCCCGACGGCGATCCGCGCCCAACTCCTCGATCGGATACGAGTCTTACGAGTGGTGCGGTCGCGGCCCGCTGCAGCTGACCGGACGGACGACCCCGCACGACGCGATCGTCGGCAACAAGGGCTTCGGCGAGACCGTCCGCAGCATCAACGGCGCCCTGGAGTGCGACGGCAAGAACCCCGACGAGCGCGACGACCGCATCAACCTCCACAGGCAGTTCGTCGGCACCCTGGGCACCGACGTCGGCGGCGGCAGCATCTCCTGCTGAACGCGCGGGTCCGGGGCGGTTCGCCCGGGACGCGACCGCCCCGGCATGCTCCGGGAGTTTCCGCGCATGCCGCGTCTCCACAGGTCAGAGGGCCGACCACCCGTATTTTTGCCACCACCGGGCCGACGCTACGATCAGCCCGGCTCACCGGGCCCCCGGGTGGTCGGGGGCGAGCCGCTCGAACGGGGGCTCAAGGATGGAAACCGACACGACCGGCACCGCCGACCGGACCGAAGGCATCGACGCCGCCGACACGGGCAACGACCGGACGGGCCTCAAGCTGGGGGCCGTGGTGGCACTGGTCGCCGGTGTCCTGGCCGGTCTGTGGGGGCTGGGGCTCCTCGACACTCCTCCGAAGCCGGAGGACAAGCCCGTCGAGTGCGCCGCCCCCGGTCCCACGGATCAGCCGGGGTACCCGACCCTGTGCGCCGCGCTCAACCGCCCTGACCTCCCGGCCCTGCTGGGTACGCCCGAGGACCGCGTCACGACCGCGCACCCGGCTCCCCTCGCCTTCGGCAAGGACGTCATGGTGGAGGTGCGACTGAAGCACACCGTCGTGAGCCTCATGGACAGCAACACCTCGGTCCAGGACATGATCGGCATGCCCCAGTTCTTCGCCAAGCCGGCCACCGTCCTCGGTCACCCCGCCGTGACCTACTCGTCCAGTGCGACGGTGCTCGGCCCCGAGATGAAGTCCGGCCCCTCCACCCGCAACCTCGTCGTCGCCCAGGACCCGAAGGCCCCCGGCGGCCGGGCCTTCGAGCTCGCCGTCTTCCGCCAGGACGGCCTGACCCCCGACGAAGCGGCCCTGAACCGCCTCGCCGAAACGGTGCTGCCCACCCTTCCGGGCTGGGTCGCGACCCCGTAGCCCCCGCAGCGGATCGGCGCAGGAGGCCGGCCGGGCCGATGTCCTGCGCCGGAGCGGCCGCCGGCCGGGGCCCGGGTGGCGGGGCCGGCGGCGCCACCGTCCATCTGAATATTTCAGAGGGAGAAATATTCAGGTCGACGAGGATGTTCCGGTAGGCGTCGGCGCGGGAGGTCCGCGCGAGGCTGGAAGGAGTGCAGCGCCGTGCGCGTCGAGATCTGGAGCGACATCAACTGCCCGTGGTGCTACATCGGCAAGGCTCGGTTCGAGCGGGCGCTGGAGGCGTTCCCGCACCGCGAGGAGGTCGAGGTCGTCCACCACTCCTTCGAGCTGGACCCGCGCGCCCCGCAGGAGGCCCGCCCGGTCGTGCCGCTGCTCGCGGCCAAGTACGGGATGAGCCTGGAGCAGGCCGAGGCCGCGGAGGCGCGGATCGCCGAGAACGCGCACGCCGAGGGCTTGCCCTACCTGCGCGAGGGCCGGGACGCGGCGAACTCCTTCGACATGCACCGCCTGCTGCACTTCGCTGAGGAGCACGGCCGGCAGGGGCGGCTGCTGGACGCCCTGTACCGGGCCAACTTCGCCGAGGAGCGCTCGGCCTTCGACCCGGGCCGACTGGTCGAGCTGGCCGTGGAGGCCGGGCTGGACGGCGAGGCCGCGGCCGCCGTGCTGGCCGATCCGGAGGCGTACGCCGAGGCGGTCCGCGAGGACGAGACCACGGCGAGCGCGATGGGAGCGACGGGCGTGCCGTTCTTCGTCCTGGACCGCCGGCTCGGCGTCTCGGGCGCTCAGCCTGCAGAAACGTTCACCCTCGCCCTGGAGCAGGCCTGGGAGACCCGGGTCGCGTTGCCGCTGACGCCGCTCGGCTCCGGGGAGTAGCGGTCGACGGAGCAGGAAGTCGGCCGGGCCGACTTCCTGCTCCGGGGTGATCAGCGGTCGAGGGAGAGCAGGAACTCCGGCCGCAGCCGCCAAGGACTGCCGTCCTCGGTCTCGACGTAGTAGACGGGCCCGACATGGCCGCCGTCACGGTCGTCAGGCTCGATGACGCATCCGCGGACCACACCCCGGGTGCCCAGGACCTCCGGCCCCAGGTGCCCGAGTTCCGGACGGGGCGGATCCGGGGTGGTCAGTTCCACCCGCTCGCCGTGGGCCAGCGCGGCCTGCTCGGGCCAGGAATTCGTCATTCCGAGAGGCTAAGCCACTCCCGCCGGACGGTTTCAGCCCACACCGACCCCGTTGGTCTGGGAAAGGGGGAAGCAGCTGGGAGTCTCCTTGGTCAGCGAGATCTCCAGACTCCCGACGGCGTTCGGGTGGAGCGCGTCCTTGGGGGCGGTGTCGAGCAGCAGCAGGCTCTCCCCCGGCGGGATGGCGGCGGGGTGCAGGATCGAGATCCGGCCGTTCGCGGGGTCCAGCGACATCACCGACTCCAGTCGGCTGCTGTCGGTGGCCACCGGGGTGTGGCAGGAGGCCGAGGGCGTCATCACCAGCGCGGGCACGCCCACCGAGCGCAGGGCGTCCTGGAGCCCGGACCACTCGGCGCCGATCAGCTGGAAGGAGACGGTGCCGTCCTGGTGAGGGGTCACCGCGTAGGAGGCGGTGGTGAGTTGCACCGCGGTCGAGCCGCCACCGGCCGCCGGGGAGGCCGTGATGCCGGTCCGCGAGGCGCGGGACTCACCGGTGACGCCGCCGTGCGGCACCAGGACGACCGCGGTGGTCGCGGCGGCCAGCCCGAGCCCGGTCGCCACCAGCCTGCGGGTGTGGCGCGGCCGGACCCGGGCGGTGGTGCCCGCAGCGGGCAGGCTTTCGGCACGGGCGGCGAGTTCGGCGCCGAGCTTCTGCCGGAAGTGCAGGGGCGTGGTCACGAGGCGACCTCCAGGAGAACGTTCACGGACGTACTGGTCGTGCCGGTCTGCGGGACGACCTTCTGCAATGCCTTGCGGGCCCGGTGCAGCCGCACCCGGGCGGTGGTCGCGCTGATGCCCAGCGCCTTGGCCGCCTCACGGACGGCCAGCCCGTCGACGGCCACCAGGTCCAGCACCGCGCGCAGCGGCTCGGACAGGGCGGCGTGCTGAACGGCCAGCCCACGGGCCTCGCGCTCCGCGTCGATGCGCTCCTCGATCGCGGACACGTCCTGGTCGTCCAGCAACCGCTGACCGGCGATCCTGGCCACCGCGTTGAGTTCGCGGACGCTGCCGCGGAAGTGCGAGGCCAGGACGTTGCGGGAGATGCCGTACAGCCAGGCGACGGGAACGCCGCGCCGGGCGTCGTAACTGTCGGCCTGCTCCAGTGCCGTCAGGAAGATGTCGGCCGTCAGATCGGCTGCCAGGTGGGCACTGTCCGTGCGCCGCGTGACGAAGCCGAGCACGGTGTCGAACTGCTGCTGGTAGAACACGGCGAACGCCGCCGGGTCACGCGAGGGTGGTGCTATCGGGTGCTCCGCTGACACGGATGACTCCTTGGGACGACGAGCACTGCCTTACGTCTCTACTTGGCTCCGCCGGTCCAAGGCGTTACACGCGACCCTTCCGGCGGCCCGGGAGAGGGTGAAACCGTGCATCGCGCCGACGACGCCGCCGAGTTGCACGCTCGCGCCGGCGGCCCCCACCGTGCGGCCAGGAACAGCGGGTCGTCCAGCAGCGGGTCCCCGGTGCCGGACTCCGCCGCCGAGTGCTCCACCAGCCGTCAGGCGGGCGCTAACCGGAGCGCGGGTTGAGGCGGGTGGCCGACCAGGGGGAGTTGCGGCCGGCGGCCTCGCGGTAGGCGATCCGCTGGACGGCGAAGAGCAGGCGGTAGAAGTTGAGGGCGGTCTCGGAGTCGTCGGCCGCGAAGCCCAGGTGGTGGATGAAGGTCTCCAGCTCGGACCAGTCGAAGTCGTCCGTGTAGGCCCGGATCCGGGGATCGGTGGGCTGCATGGGGTAGCGGCGCTTCACGCGGCGGCCTCCAGTTCGAACCAGACGACCTTGCCCTGCTTGCGGGGGTCGGCGCCGAAACGGTGGGTGAGGGTACGGACGAGGTGCAGGCCCCGGCCGGAGCAGCGAGACAGCGTTGCGGGGGCTCCCCAGCCGCGACTCATGGGGGCTCCTGCATCATCTTCTCTATCTACTTCAGTCGTGAAAGGCCCATGATGTCCGACCTCTTTTGGCAGAAGTCGTCATACAGCAACGCGGAGGGAGCCAATAACTGCCTTGAGATCGCAACCGGAGCTGAAGGCATCCGTCACCTTCGGGAGTCTGAGGATCCCTCCGTCGTCATTACCACCTCGACGGCCAAGTTCCGCGCCTTCGTCCTCGGGGCCAAGGCCGGCGAGTTCGACCACCTCGCCTAAGTCCCCACCACTCCCCCGCCCGCTCGCCGCTTCGGCAAGCGGGCGGGGGTCGTCCATGACCACCCCGGAAACGCGAAGAACCCCCATCCGGAATCCGGATGGGGGTTCTTCTCAAGAATTGTTCGGCGGCGTCCTACTCTCCCACAGGGTCCCCCCTGCAGTACCATCGGCGCTGTAAGGCTTAGCTTCCGGGTT